>JAISWV010000304.1 GCA_031270755.1 Synergistaceae bacterium | reverse complement strand
AATGCCATACCGAAATCATAATGCTGCAGAGTCCACAGTCAGAAAGCGGCTTGCTTGTCTCGGCTGGGAAAAGAAAGACCTTGATTACAGTTGAGCTGAGCGATAGAAATCGTTTACAAACAATTCATATCAGCTTACCTAACGAAGCGTAAAGACGCGTCATTTTCAATGGAAGCCCTCATTTTCATCGGGATACAAGCTACGGGCAAGAGCGAGTTTTACAAGCGGTGTTTTTTCAAAACGCACGTGCGGATCAACATGGACATGTTCCGGACGCGCCACCGGGAGGATATTTTGATTCGCGCCTGTGTCGAAGCAAGACAACCTTTTGTCGTGGACAACACGAACCCGACAGCTTCCGAGCGGGCGAAATATATCGAAGCGGCGAAGAATGCCGGGTTCAAAGTCGTCGGATATTATTTCAGGTCAGTGATCGAAGACGCGCTCGCCTTGAATGAAAAAAGGCGCGACGAGGAACGAATCCCCGTCGCGGGAGTCGCCGGCACTTACAAAAAGCTGGAGCTGCCGAAATACGAGGAAGGCTTCGACGAGTTGTATTACGTGCAAATGGCTCCGGACTTTGACTTTATCGTGGAGGATTTTTCAGATGAAATTTGACGACCTCGGCAAAAAAATGCGCGTATATGAAACCTTACAGGATCGCATCGTCCCGCCAGAAATATACATAGTTGCGCGGATAGACGGCAGGAATTTCACGCGCCTCACGAAGGAGGTCCATAAATTCGAAGCGCCGTTCGATACGCGGTTCAGGGACATGATGACGGAAACCGTCAAACACCTCATGGACTGCGGCTTCAAAGTGCTTTACGGATTCACAGAAAGCGACGAGATATCGCTTCTCTTTGACAAAAGCGAAAGCTCCTTCAAGAGAAAGACCCGCAAGTTCACTTCGATACTCGCGGGCGAAGCCAGCGCGAAATTTTCGCTGCTCCTTGGCAATCTCGCCTGCTTCGATTGCCGGATATCCGAACTGCCGAATGAAGGACTCGTGGTGGATTATTTCCGCTGGCGAAACGAAGACGCGTCGCGGAACGCGCTGAACGCTCACTGTTATTGGCTCCAGAGACATCAGGGAAAAACTGCCTCCGAGGCGACGGAGTTTCTGCTGGGAAAATCTGTGCCCGCGAAAAACGAATTTCTCTTCCAGAACGGAATCAACTTCAACGACCTCCCGAATTGGCAGAAACGCGGCGTCGGTCTGTATTGGAAATCGTTTGAAGGAAAGGGTTTGAACAAAAAGACGCAGGAAGAAACGACTTTCACGCGGCGCCGCATCTTCGTCGATATGGACCTGCCCATGAAAGACGATTACTCGGAATTTATCCGGCGTATGCTGACGGCTCGACATCATTCTAATGAAAGTACTTGACAGGCCCTTTGAGCGCTTGGCAGAATACTGGAAAAACCTGACATCGCCACCGGCGTTGGAAAAATATGCGACAGAAACGCGGTTGCCCTGTGGCTGAAAAATAAACAACCGCGCGGCAAGGAGAAAAAATGTCCGTAACGGAAAAGCAAAAAGATTTTCTTTTGACAAAAGCCCGCGCGATGTGCACGGAGAACGACGCCGAACTGTTGTATCTCACTCTATCTGGATCGACGCTGTACGGGACGCGCATCGAGGGCAAATCCGACTTGGACGCGCGAGGGTTGTATCTGCCGAAATTCGCGTCGTTGGCACTCGGAAACGACCAGCGGAGTTTGCGGCTTTCATCGGGAGGCGCGACAGGGAAAAACGACTCCCAGGACGTCGATCTCGACCTTTGGTCATTGCAATATTGGCTGCTCGATTTATTGTCTTCCGGGGACACGGGCGCGATGGATCTTCTTTTTTCGCCATCGAACGACGCTTGCACTCTGTACAGAAACAAAGTCTTGGACGAGATCTTCGGCAATCCCCTCAAATTCATCGACACGGCAAACGGTCGAACTTACGCCGAATACAGCATGGGACAGGCGAAAAAATACGGGATCAAAGGCTCGCACCTCGGCGCGCTCAAATCGGTTTGGACTTTCCTTGCGGACCATTGTCCGGACCCTTCCCCCGACGAACGGCTCTCCAATTACCTGCACTCTCTCACCGAACACTGCGGGGACGAACGTTTCTGTAGAATACAGGACGTTCGGGGCTGTCCGGGTTTGTTCTTGTGCCGCAAACTGCATGATGGAAACACGCGCATGGCGGAATTCAAAAAACGAGTCGAGTCCGACATGAATCGTTTCGGCGACCGGGCGAAAGAAGCCGAGCGTAATCTCGGTCTCGATTACAAAGCCCTGTCTCACGCGCTTCGTGCGCTCATGCAAATGGAAGAACTGTTGCTGACCGGCCGCATTCGATTCCCTCTAAAGGAACGTGAAGAACTCATCGCCGTGAAAATGGGGAATTTTGCCTGGGCCGATCTCGAAAACCGGATCGTCACAATGATGAAAAAAGTGGAAGACTTGCAAGAAAAAGCTCCTTATGTGGGCGTCCCCGACGCAGAGTTCGCAAAATCCTGTGTACTGTCCTGCTATGGATTGCCAGCCTTCGGACTGTCAAATTTTACGCCTTCTGAACGCAAATACGATTCGCGTTTCGACGCCGGGTTCGATATCCCACCGAACACATTGACTGCCATCTATGAAAAACTGAGGACCTCGGAACAAACAAACGGCGTCAGGATTCTTTACTGTTGTGAATCAGGAAGCAGAGGCTGGAATTTCGCATCGCGCGACTCCGATTTCGACGTTCGTTTTATCTACGCTCATTCCCGGGACTGGTACCTGAGCGTCGCGATCGAAGATAAACCGGACGTTCTCGACCTCGGTATCGAAAAAACAGCGGATGGCGAACTCGATATAAACGGATGGGAACTGCGAAAAACGCTGAAATTGCTTCGCAAATCCAATGGCTCTTTTTTGGAGTGGCTGTCTTCGCCGATCATTTATCGCGCGGCATCTTCGTTCCTGGAGGCAATGCGCGCATTCGCGGCAGACTGTTTCAACCCGCTGGCGGTGTGGCACCATTATCGAGGCATGATGGAGCGCAGCACAGTACGTTTCGAAGAAACGCCTTCCATCAAGGCGTTCTTTTATATACTGCGTCCGCTGCTGTGCATGAAGTGGATTGAAAATGGTCTCGGCTTGCCTCCGATGCGATTTGATCGTGTGATGGATATGGTAGTTACCGAAACGCCTGCGAAGCGAGAAATTCTTCGCCTCGTCAATTTGAAAAAATCATGCGGTGAGAGCGGTATACTACATTTATCGCCGACGCTGCTGGAATACATCGACGTGACACGCGCCGAATCAAATCCGCCGCGTATTCCTGAAAAGCGCACAACTCAACTCGACATCGACGTTTTTTTCAGAAAAATCGTAGATTCAACGTAAGGATATTCATGAGCACTCATAGTTCTCCTCCTCAATAAAATTTGGAAGTATCAAATATTAAATCCCCGGCTATGCCGGGGAGAACAAGATGGTGCGGCTTGCTGTAGGATCTCAGGGCAGCTTGATCGACATTAAAAAGTCCCTGTTGGTCTGCGTTTGACGGAGTTTGTCGAGGATCAGGTTCAGCGCGCCGGCCTCGTCGACACCCACGATGCGCTTACGCAGCACCCAAAGCCGGGCCAGCTCGTCCTCGGGGATCAGAAGCTCTTCGCGCCGGGTACCCGAGCGGGTGATGTCGATGGCGGGGAAAATTCTCTGCTCGGCCAGTTTGCGGGACAAATGCAGCTCCATGTTGCCGGTCCCTTTGAACTCCTCGTAAATGACGTCGTCCATGCGGCTGCCCGTATCCGTCAGAGCCGTGCCGATGATGGTGAGGCTGCCGCCCTCTTCGAAGTTGCGGGCCGCTCCGAAAAAGCGTTTGGGGAAGTACAGACCCGACGGGTCCAAGCCTCCGGAGAGGGTTCGGCCCGAGGGGGGAACCGTGAGATTCGAGGCGCGGGCCAGGCGCGTGATGGAGTCCAGCAGGATGACGACGTCGCGCTTGGCCTCCGCCAGGCGTTTGGCCTTTTCCAGGGCCAGGTTGGCCACGCGAATGTGCTCGTCGGCCGGCCGGTCGAAGGTGGACGCGATGACCTCCCCGTCAACGGAACGGGATATGTCCGTGACCTCTTCGGGGCGTTCGTCGATCAAAAGAGCCATGAGGATGACGTCGGGGCAGTTGATGGATATCGCACCTGCGATGCGCTTCAAGAGCGTGGTTTTTCCGGCCTTGGGCGGGGATACGATCAGGGCGCGCTGCCCCATTCCAACGGGGGCGAACATGTCCACAAGACGTATCGCCAACTCTTTGGCCCCAGTTTCCAGGTTCATTTTCACGTTGGGGAAAATGGGCGTCAACTGCCCGAATTGGGCTCGTCTGCGGGAGTGCTCGGGGTCCGAAAAATTGACTGTTTCCACGCGCAGCAAGGCCTCGTAATGTTCCTGCTCCCGCGGCGGACGGATGAGTCCCCAGATGACGTCGCCGTTGCGCAGCCCGAAGCGTCGGATCTGCGAAACGGACAGATAGACGTCGTTGTCCGTGGGCAGCATACCCTTGGGACGCAAAAAGCCGAACCCCTCGGGCAAAATTTCCAGCGTGCCGCCTCCGAACTTGTAATTCATGCTCTCGGCTTGAGCTTTCAGGACGGAGATGATGAGGTCGTCCTTACGAAGGGACGTGGCCCCGGAGACGCCCAGCTCCTTTGCTATTTTGCGGAGATCCGCCAGAAGCAAGGAAGCGAGGTAACCGTAGGAGTGTTTGGGCTTCGGGGGAGTGTAGACCTCGGGCACAGGCGCGCTTCCCGTCGCCGCGGCTTCTTCGGCGGGCTCGGCGGGCGCCGCGTCGCCGGAGGGAGGCAGCTTTGCGGTTCCTTCGCTTTCCGCTGGAGCAGAGCTCGAAGCTGGTTGAGGCTCGGGTTCCGGAACGTCCGCCGGAAGCGGCTCGGCTTCTTTTGAAGCGGCTTCTTGGGAAGAGGCTTCTTCGTTGGAAGAGGGTTCCGTGGGGGATGAAAGAGAAGCTGCCGCTGTCGTTGTTGCAGAAGGTTCCATGTCAGGCAGGGGCAGGGGTAAAGACTCCGCCGCCCTGGTTCGGCGGGTCCGGGTTTTCACCTCGGGCTTGGGCTCGGGTTTAGGTTCCGGCTGCGTCTCCTGCGCCTCTTCCGGGATGGAGCCGCGGGACGTGCGAGTCCTTCTGGTTCGGCCGGTATCCGAGTCTGGAAGTTCCGAAGTTCTTTTCGCCGACGCCTTTTTTTCCTCCGCGTCGACCGCCATTGCCTCTCTCGTACGCCTCTTCGGGGTCGAGTCTGTTTCTTTCGCTTTTGCCATTTTGATACTTTCACCTCTAACGACGTTTATTGGGACGCGTCGCCGAACGAACGGCCGCCGCTCCTCATTGGAAATCAAAAAACGGAAATCAAAAAACGGAAAACTGAAAATTTCAGAAGTCCCACACTAAGACAAAAATTCAATGTGACGATGAACTCGCGCTAATAAATTTCGAACCGAAAATCGAAGAGACGCTCCGAATTGCTCAAAATACCTAAAGAATAAGGTCCTCTGGGCAGAGGCTGACCGTTTTCCCGTACCAGACAATACACTTTGGAACCCGACGAAGCAAACAATTTATACGTATCCGCCTGAACGAGTTTTTCTCCCAAAAACCAAAGAATTTTGACTTTGCTGTCATCAATGGCTTTGCTGTAGTCGAAACGCAGAAAAACTTGCCTGGAGCCGTGGGGAAACCTGGAAACAGTTCCCGTAAGACGCAGCTTGTCATCCAATTCGGTACTCACCACCACGTTGTGGATCATCAAAACCTCGCTCGGTTTGTTGCTGTTTTGACGAATGACCCAAAAAGAAAGGAGCAGTAAAACCGTTGCAAAAAGAATGACAATCAGCAAAAAGGACTTTCTTCTCTTTGACATTATAGCTTAAAACTCCTGGACATTATACCTTAAAACTCCCAAAATACCAGTCCTTCAAGCGGAGTGTCGTCTCGTCCAGTCCACCCGGCTCCTCCAGCTCGACTCCATCCACGGACATGGACGGCGCTCCTTTGATTCCGTCAACGGCTCCGGCGTCCGCAAGCGCTTTCAGCATAAGCGCCTCTTCCCCCGGATCCAACCCCAGCCAGCGGCGGTAAAAGGCCGATAAAACGGCCGCCAGGGCATAAGCCCCCCAGTTCGAGATGTCCACGGGCAAACACACGGTGGCGGAGACCTTGGAAAGGCAAGGAGCGTAATGAGGCATCAGCGCGGCCAGCTCTTCGTAAAAGACCCCCATGCCCGCCTCGTTGCCCCCGTCTCCAATCCCCAACACGGGAATCCCCCGAGTCCTGGCCGGCTCCGCGACGGCGTCCAAGGGGGCCACCACATCCCCGATGTCCACGCCCTTCATATTATAATAGCGACCGTCTGCCGCATGCCCCGGACGTTCGATAAAGACCAGCAAATTCATGTCCAGATGAATGTTTTCGGGATTGTCGATACAAGCCACCACGGGACCGCTCACGCTGCGCGAACAGGCGTTGAGGGCACCGTAGTTGCGGGTGTCGGTCAGGAGGATGACCTGTTTTCCGGTTCGCGCCAACGCCCGCCCCAGAACCACGGCACCTGGGGGGCCATCCGTCTCCGGAGCCGCGGCTTTTTTGATATAAAACCCCGTAATGACAAGAATACGTGAGGCCTTGAGAAAGAGCTGCAGCGCGTTGTCCCAAAACGCGGGACGACACAACACCGAAGCTCCCCGAGCCCTGGCGTTGGACGCGACAATGCTCCGCACCTCGTCGAAATCCATCGTCGTCCGTTCAGTTCAATTTTTCCACAAGCCCCAGCATCTCGGGACTCAAATACTTCTGCTCGGACCAAGACCTCTCCAGATCGCTCAACACCATTCTGTGGTTCACGTTGCCGACCATGACCCCGCTTTTCCCTATGAAAAGAGACTCCGCCGCGTAGGCTCCCATACGCGACGCCAAAATCGCGTCGAAAGAGGTGGGGCTTCCCCCACGCTGAATATACCCCAAAACCGTCACACGAGCGTCGTAACCGCCCGTGTCCTGCAGCTTGTCCTTCATTTCGTTGGCTGTCATGACGCCCTCGGCCAAAATAATCAAGGTATGGCTCTTTTTCTTCTCGTGGGACGCCCGAAGCTTCTGACAAAGATTTCCGATGCTCAAGGGCAGCTCGGGCACCACCACGTACTCCGCCCCCGTGGCCACCGCCACCTCCAATGCCAGGAAACCCGCGTTGCGGCCCATAACCTCCACGATGAAAAGACGATCGTGGCTGGACGCCGTGTCCCGCAGACGCATCACCGCCTCCAGGGCCGTGTTCACCGCCGTGTCGAAGCCGATGGTCTCGTCCGTGCCCGCCACGTCGTTGTCGATCGTTCCCGGAACCCCTATGGTGGGCATTCCCATGTCGTGCAACAACTTCGCGCCGTGAAAGGAGCCGTCCCCCCCGATCACCACCAAACCCTCTATACCGGCGTCCCGCATCTTCGACAGGGCCGCTTTCCGCCCCTCTTCCGTTTTGAAACGCTCGCTCCGCGCCGTCTTCAAGATCGTCCCGCCCCTATGGAGGATGCCCCCCACAGCCGCTCTGTCCAGAGGGACGTAATCTCCGTCGATAAGCCCTTCGTAGCCTCTCATGACGCCGACGCATTCCTTGTCGTTGAAAACGCAGGTCCTCGCCACGGATCTAATGGCCGCGTTCATGCCCGGAGAGTCTCCCCCGCTGGTCAGCACCGCGATTTTTTTCATCCAATACACTCTCCTATAATATATGACGACAGATCAATAACTAAGAAGCGGCAGCACAGGGGTCACGCTTCCCATCCAAGTGTAGCCCCATTGCGCCGTCTGGTTGGCCAAAAACAAGGCGTCCGTCCCGTGCCAGGCGGGAGCGCGGTTTCGATTCACCAGCCGGGTCAAAAGGTACAGGTTGTTCCTCAGGACGTCTCCCGGCCGCTCGCCTTCGCGCCTCACCATCTGATACCACCTGTTTCCCGTCCAAGCGTAGATCACCTGGGGCAGATGTCCCTTCCAGGCTATGGGAATGGCGGGTTTGAACAATATCCCCACCCGGTCCACATTCTTCCTCCACTCGCCCAAGGCCATGAAATGAGGATCGAGCGCCCAGGCCGGCACGGCATAAACCGGAGCGGGCACGACGGGTACCGGAACAGCAACCGTCACTTGAGGCGCGGGAAAGGTTCGAACTTGAACAGGCGCGGCCTGAACAGGCGTGGCCTGAACAGGCGTAAACTGAATAGGTGTAAACCGAGCCGGTGCTGCTTGTACTTGGGTCACATGTACGGGCGCGGTTTGAACAGGCACGGTCTGGACGGCATAGGGAACCAAACCCACTATCGAGGGGACGACCGAACCCACGACGTAATTCGTGGGAATCAGTTCCGACCCGGAAAAAGATCCGTAAAGCCATATTCCGTCCGCGTTTTTCCAAACAGGGTAACCGTCGAAAGTCGTGTACCAGTGAGGGGGAAGGCCCTGAGGCTGAGAAACGTAAAATTGCATTCCGACATAGGACGGCTGCACCACCAGCAACGGCTCCGCCGCGCCGGCCGCTCCCGCGCCCATCAGCGCCAAGACCGCCAGCCCCGTCAAACTCCATGAGCCGAAAATACGACAGAAAAAATTAAAAAAACTAAAGAAAAATCTCTTTCCCTTGCCTCCATGCTCCTTCATCAGAAAATCCCCTCCTAGATCTTATGCCGTCTCATTGCCTTTGCAGCTCGTCCACACGAGCATCGATCTCTGACAGTTCTTTGTCGAGGGTGTCGAGCTGTTTCTGGAGTGCGGCTTTTTCCGTCCCCAGTTTTCCCAGGCGCTTGATGAGGCGGTCCAGCTCCAGCCGGTTCGCCGCCGTGCCCGAGTTCAAAATGGAGGGGTCGTCTCCGGTGATGTTCCACACGAAACGGACGTCCCCCGTTTTCGTGGTGGCCTGGCTGATGGAACCGCTGATGACCAGGCGAAGGTCCTTCACCCCCTCCAACAGGTTCTTTCCCGTCTTTTCGTCGTAACGGGGAAACCAGATCATTCCGTCGCGCTTCCCCTGCAGCTTGAAGTTGAAGCGTTTGTCGTAATCCACCGGCTCCAGGACCTTTTTCCCCGCGTAAAGTTTCAGATGGCGGTCGAAGGGCTGCAAAAACACCGGCGTTCCCGTGGTGTCGAAGTTCACGTGAAAGGCGATGCACTCCTCCAGGTTCAGCGTTTTCAGAAGATTGTACTTGTACCGTTCTTCCTCGTCTTTCGTCCAGAGGTTCTTTTCGGCCTCCGTACGGACCAGGGCCTCGACGTACTCCGCCGAATAGTAGGTCACCCCGATGGCGACGGACTGGAG
>JAISWV010000267.1 GCA_031270755.1 Synergistaceae bacterium | reverse complement strand
CCCGGCCTGCTCTCCGCCGTTTACAACAAGCACGCCTTCGTGCTGTGCGTCCTGGACAACAGCATCACCGCCATGACGGGTGGGCAATCCCATCCCGGAATTGGCGGCAAACTCCGCGGCAAGGCCCGGGGTATCGCGCTGGACATCGAAACGACGGCCCGTGGATGCGGCGTGACGTGGGTCGAAACCGTGGAGCCCTATGACATCGAAGCTGGGGTGAACGCCGTCAAACGCGCGTGGGAACACGCGAAGAACGACGAAATTCCCGCCGTCGTGATCTACAGGCATCCCTGTATGCTGCTGCGCGTTCCCCAGGAAAGCGTTCCCGTGACCGTGGAAGAAAGCAAATGCGTCGGCTGCCGTTACTGCATCGACTACTTCGGCTGCCCGGGTCTGTCCTTCGACGAGGGGGCGAAAAAAACCTCCATCGACGCACGCTATTGCGTGTCCTGCGGCGTATGCAAGGACGTCTGCCCTCACAAGGCCATCGTCAAGAGATAGTAGGGATAGAAGGGTTAGGAGGCTCGGGGAATATGCAGTACATTATCGTAGGTATAGGCGGGCAGGGGATACTTTTTACCAGCAGAGTGCTGGGCAAGATCGCCATCGACAAGGGGCTCTCCGTAGTGGGAAGCGAAGTGCACGGCATGGCGCAGCGCGGCGGATCGGTCATCAGTCACTTCAAGGTGGGCGGCTACAGGGGGCCTCTCGTCACGGAAGGCAACGCGGACGTGGTGATGGCCTTCGACCAGAGCGAGGGGATCCGCAACCTGGTTTTTTTGCGGGAGGGCGGCACGTTTTTGGTCAACACCACCGACCCCCGGGCCTTCGAAAACGAGCATCTCGCGAAGTACCTGGCTGACAGAAAAATCGACGCCTGCAAATTCGCGGGGTACGATATTTTGAATCGCCACATGAATGGAAACGTTCTTTTCCTCAACGTTTTGATCCTAGGCGCAGCCAGCGGCATGAAAATCGAGGGTTTCGAGAAGGATGACGTGACGGCAGCCCTGAAAGAGCTCGCGCCGCCAAAGCACGTGGAAGCGAACCTCGAGGTGTTTCAATTGGGAATCCAAGCGGTAGCTCGGTAGCATTGTCGTCTGCAAGCCGCGCATGTCGACGCGAACTCGAAACGGCACGAAATTGCGGGCCTTTACGCTGGTCGAAGTTCTGACGACCGTGATCATTCTCTCCCTGCTTGCGGGGACGTTCGGTCTCGCCCGAAGCGCTTTCGAGAACGACAGCGGACTGCCTCGGCAGGAAGCACTGAGGTTGGCTCATTGGCTGACCAACTTCATGACGATCTCCAATCGGTCCGGCCGTCCTTTTTCGTTGATCTGCCCCGGCAACGTCGCGGAGAGTTTCATCTTGGCGGAATGGCAAAACCCTCTGCAGACGGAAACTTACACCTCCTTGTACGGCTGTAAGTTCATCCGATACCAGGGCACCGCGCCCAAGAGCCTCTATTCGCCTCAATGGAATTCCCTGGTCCCGACGATCACCATCAAGGTGAGCCGCGGCCTCGCCGAGCACTTTGTGGTGATCTCCCAGCACGGAAGGGTGCGAACGACTCCCAAGCCCTGATTTTTCTTATACGTGGTAGAATAGGAGCTCATATCGAGTATGGGGGATGAGGCGGGATGAGGATCGATTCGATTTTGCAAGAACGAAGGACTCTTTCTTTCGAGGTGTTTCCTCCGAAACAGGAACACGACGAGGACTTGTCGGGGATCAAGAAGACGTTGACGGCACTCACCGCCGTGTCGCCGGACTTCGTCTCCGTGACCTACGGAGCGGGGGGACACAACCGGCCCAGAGCGCTGGACATCGCGGAAATCGTGATCTCGCTGGAGATGACGCCGCTTTCGCACCTGACGGCTGTAGGCTACACCAAAGAGGACACGAAGCGCGTCACGGGCGCTCTTTCGGAGCTGGGGGTCGAAAACGTGCTGGCGCTCCGGGGTGACGTGCCGGCCGAGATGAAGTTTCCCCAGGACCCGTGGGTCGATTTCCGCTACGCCCTGGACCTGGCGGAGTTTATCGCTCCGAAGCGCTTTTGCCTGGGCGGCGCGGCGTACCCGGAAAAACACCCGGAAAGCCCGGACAGTGCCTGGGATGTGGAGATAATGTCCCGCAAAGAGCGCATGGGAGTAAGGTTTTTCATAACCCAGCTTTTTTTCGACAACGACGTTTTTTTCAAATTCCGCGACGCGTGCCGCGGGGCAGGGGTCCGAGCTCCCATTATCGCCGGTATCATGCCGATCTTCAAGGCCCAGCAAATTCGGCGCATCGTCGAGATATCGGGCTGCTCCGTGCCGGCGAAACTGGAGGCGATACTCGATCGTTACGCCGGCGACGACGCGGCAATGGAGAACGCGGGCTCGGACTACGCCGCGTCCCAGATCGTCGAACTCTGGAACGGCGGCGTGGACGGCGTCCACCTCTACACCATGAACAAATCGCGTCAGGTCCTGGACATCGTCGCCAGAAGCGGGCTGCGGAGCGCCAAAAACTAGTGCCTCGTAAAGTCTAAATTGCGCAAGGTTTTTTCTCGCTTCTCGCGCACGTACAAAGAGCCGGCACGCACCTCCGCCCAAATAGCATCGGCGGGGAAGCGGTTGGCAAGGGGTACCGCCGACAAAAAAACGCCGAGTTGCCGTGCTTCTATTGACTGGCGGCTCGGCGGCTGGGTGTAGATATGAAATCAATGTCAACAACTTAAACAAAACTTTGGGGCTCCGCCCCATACCCCGCAGGGGACTCGTCCCCTGACCTCATTATTATTTCGCCTTAAGTTGTTGACATTGCTTCTACAAATATAATGCTTACCGCGCCCAG
>JAISWV010000159.1 GCA_031270755.1 Synergistaceae bacterium | reverse complement strand
TACCTTTCAAAAGAGGGCAAGACAACGTGCCTGACGCCCGAACTGGACCGCGGGCTGCGCAGCTCCGTCATCTGCGACTGCCGTTACGGGCTGTCCGACATGAACTTGGCGTTTTGGGTCGACTCGACTTCTCCCTCTCCCAAGGCCTGGTTCGTGTCCACGGACGACTACCGATCCCGCCTGCACACCCTCGACGCCCAAGGCAAGGTGGAGCAGGTCACAAACGAGCTTCGCGCGATAGACGACTACGACGTGTCTCATGGCCGCGCCGCGGTCGTTGGCCTGGAAGGACTCTTCCCGCAGGAGCTTTACCTGGTGGAAAGCGATTCCGCGGGAGGCTCGAAAGAACGGCGATTGACCGACTTCAACCGCTCGGCCATAACCGAATGCGACCTCAGCGTTCCCGAGTACGTTCATCTTGAAAACGGGACGTCTTGGGGCCTGGACTGCTGGTACATGCGCCCCATCGGGTTCGAGGTGGGCAGAAAGTACCCGACACTGCTCCATATCCACGGCGGGCCCAAGATGACCTTCGGCGACGTGTTCGTTCACGAAATGCAGTGCTGGACCTCGGCCGGCTTCGCCGTCCTCTTTTGCAACCCCAGGGGCAGCGACGGCAAAGGCAACGAGTTCGACGATATCCGAGGCAAGTACGGTACCATCGACTACGATGATTTGATGCTTTTCGTGGACTGGGCGGTGGAGACTCTGCCCTTCATCGACAAGGACAGGATGGGGGTAACGGGGGGCTCTTACGGCGGGTTCATGACGAACTGGATCGTCGGCCATACGGACCGCTTCCGTGCGGCGGCGACGCAGCGCAGCATCTGCAACTGGGTTTCGATGACAGGCATATCGGATATCGGCTACCACTTCGTCCCGGACCAGCAGGCCGCCGATATCTGGAACGACGTGGACAAGCTGTGGTGGCATTCCCCGCTGAAATACGCCGACCAAATCCGAACTCCCACCCTGGTCATCCACTCCGACGAGGATCATAGGTGCGAAATTTCCCAGGGGCTTCAGATGTTCACCGCCCTGAAACGCAACGGCGTGGAGAGCAAAATTTGTGTTTTCAAAGGCGAGAACCACGAACTCAGCCGCGGGGGACGCCCCAAACCCCGTTTGGCCCGAATTCAGGAGATCGTGCAATGGTTTAAAGAGCGTTTGTAAAGGGAAAGGGCGATGGGCGATGGCAGCCAACGAACACACGAACACCAAAGCCCCGCAGAAACTGAACTATAGCGAATTGCATAATCATGTATAAGGCAAAGATGCCTAACACTTGTGATAGACGAACAAAACCTTGCACAGAAAAGAGCCGACGGCTCTAAAAGGCTGCGGGGCCTGAAATTTTTGGAGCCCGCAGCTTTTTTTGTGCAAAATCTCATTTGCGATTTATCTGTGTTTTCTCTCTCTTTATCTCTCGGTGCGCGATATCGCGGCGAAAGGCGCGGTCCTGGAACTCCACGTGGGCCGCGCGGGCATAAGAGCGGGCGATTGCCTCTTCCAGGGTCTTCGCCCTCCCGGTAACGCCGAAAACACGGCCTCCCGCCGTCACCAAACCGCCTTGGGCGTTTCTTGCCGTTCCTGCGTGGAAAAGCCAGGAGTTTTGCGCCAGGTCCTCCGGCACCGGGCTCTCTCGGATCGCGTATCCCGTGCGGTATTCCCCCGGATAGCCCAACGACGCCAAGACCACGCAAACCGCCTTCTCATCCCGCCATTTCAGAGTACACCCCGCCAGGTCCCCGGTGGCGCACGCGTAGGTCACCTCCAGGAGGTCCGTCTCCAGCAGGGGCATCAACACCTGGGTCTCCGGATCTCCGAAGCGGGCGTTGAACTCGACGACCTTCGGCCCCTGGGGTGTGAGCATCAAACCGATGTAAAGGCATCCCCGGTAGCCGAGGGCGTCGTGACTCAAAGCGTCCTGACGCAAGGCGTTCTGACGCAAGGCGTTCTGGAGCGGGCGGACGATCTGCGCGTCCACGGCCTTCGCGACCTCCGGCGTGAACACGGACACCGGCGCATAGGTACCCATTCCTCCGGTGTTCGGCCCCGTGTCGCCTTCTCCGGCGCGTTTATGATCTTGAACGGGCAGCATGGGGAGGATCGTCTTTCCGTCGGTAAACGTCAGCAGCGAGACCTCTTCCCCGGTCATGCACTCCTCGATCACCACCTCCCGCCCCGCGTCCCCGAACCGTCCGTTCATCATCGCGTCCACCGCCGACGATGCCTCTTCGAGGGTTTCCGCCACAACGACGCCCTTGCCCTGAGCCAAGCCATCGGCTTTGACCACGATAGGGCCCTCGGGCAGGGACCGGAGATACTTCTTCCCCTCGTCGGCGGAGCTAAAAGCGCGATAGGCGGCGGTGGGGATGCCGTGCCGCGTCATGAAGTCCTTGGCGAATTTTTTGGAGCTCTCCAGAAGAGCGCCCTTTGCGCCGGGCCCAAAGCAGGGGATGTTTTTTTCCCTCAGGCGGTCGGCCAACCCCAAGGCCAACGGAGCCTCCGGTCCCACCACCACCAGGTCGACACTCTTGGCCTCGGCGAAGGCCGCAAGTTCATCCACGTCCGCCGCCTTCAAGGGTACGAGCCGCGTTTTTGTTATCCCAGTCCCCGACATCTCCGTCTCTATTCCCGGATTGCCCGGAGCGGCATAGAGCTCCGTCAAGCGAGGACTTTGCGCCAGTTTCCACGCCAATGCGTGTTCACGTCCGCCACTGCCGATGAGCAGAACTTTCATCATTCACGTCCTTTTTAATGTTTGAAATGCCGGACTCCCGTGTGGAGCATCGCGATGCCGAACGCGTCCGCGGCGTCGGTGGACTCCTGGTCGCGCAGAGAGCCTCCGGGCTGAACGACGGCGGTTATCCCGCTTTCCGCGGCCAATCGTATCGTGTCGGCAAAGGGGAAAAAGGCGTCCGACGCCAGCACAGCCCCCCGCGCCTTTTCGCCGGCCTGTTCCAGGGCGATCTTCGCCGCCCCCACGCGATTCATCTGCCCTGCCCCAACACCCACCGTAGTTCGGCCTTTTGCCAAGACGATGGCGTTGGACTTCACATGTTTGACGACTTTCCACGCGAACGCCAGGTCCTCCAGCTCCGATTCGGCGGGGCGCCTGGCGGTGACGGTCGTCCACGCGCCGGGAGGGGCGCTTTGAAGGTCGCGTTCTTGGACGAGAAAACCTCCCTGAATCCCCCGCCATTCCAGCGAAGGAACCACAGGCCACGCCTCTCGGGGAATCTCCAGCAGGCGAAGATCGGATTTGACGCCGAGAATGTCTTTCGCCTCCTCGGAATAACCGGGGGCCAGGATCACCTCCCAGAAGACGCGGCGTAAGGCTTCGGCCAGTTCTTTCGTCACCGGCCGGTTGACGGCGAGAATGCCCCCGAAGGCCGAAACGGGGTCGGCCTCGTAGGCTTTCGAGAAGGCTTCTTCGATGGTGGCGCCTAGGGCCGCGCCGCAGGGGTTGGTGTGTTTGACGACAACGGCGGCGGGCTGCCCCGGGGGGAACTCCTGAACGATTTTAAAAGCGCTGTCGGCGTCGAGCCAGTTGTTGTAGGAGAGCTCTTTGCCTTGAATCTGCGTCGCGTCCACGAAAGAGGGCGCTCGGGCCACGTTCCGGTAAAGAGCGGCCGATTGGCCCGGGTTTTCCCCGTAGCGCAGAATAGCCAGCCTTTCTGTCTCCGGCGAAAGATGCTGGGGGAAAGTTGCCTCTCCTTCGCGAAGGCCGCAAAAGGCCGGCGGGGAGGACGGCGAGGAGAAAGAGGTCAACGCGGCGCAGATGCAGGCGTCGTATTCCGCCGTATGCTGAAAAGCCTTAAGGGCCAATCGGGTGCGCTCGTCTTTCGTGCAGTCTCCGTCCTCTTGCAGGCGGCGTAAGACAAATTCGTAGTCGTCCGGGTGAACGAGGACGAGAACGTCTTCGTGATTTTTCGCGGCGGAGCGGACCATGGAGGGGCCGCCGATGTCGATGTTCTCGATCAACTCATTCCAGACGTCCGCCTGGCGGGAGCTGAATTCGGGGTCTTCTCGAAGCTTCCCGACACGGCTCGCCGCCTCTCGAAAAGGATAGAGGTTCACGGCGACCAGGTCGATGGGGGCGATGCCCTCCTTTTGCAAAGCTTCTTTGTGGCTCGGGTCGCTTCGCCGGGCCAAGATTCCCCCGTGAACGGCAGGATGGAGGGTTTTCACCCGCCCATCCAGGATTTCGGGGAAGTGCGTCACGTCGGAGATGTAGATTGCCGGGATTCCCGCGTCCACCAGCGTCTTATAGGTCCCGCCGGTGGAGACGATCTCGATTCCCAGCGTGGAAAGTCCGCGGGCGAACTCTACAATTCCCGTCTTGTCCGAGACGCTGATCAGCGCGCGTTGGATTTTGCGCTTCGGCATTTCCCGCGTCCCTTTCTCAAGCCAAAGCGTCGAGAGCCAGGGCTGTCAAACCGGCGACACCGTAGGAAATACCTCCGTCGTCCGCGATGAAATCGGGAGAGTGAAGGGGGAAATTATCCCGTCCTTCCTGCCCCACTCCCAACCGGAAATGGGCGCCGGGGACGTGCTCCAGGTACAGGGCGAAGTCCTCCCCTCCCATGGAGGGCTCGGGAAGGGTGCGAACGCGCTCTTCACCGAAATTGCGCCGGAAGCTTTCCTGCATCATGTCGAACAGGGCGTCGTCGTTGACTACGGGAGGGAGCCCAGGAAACGCCTTGAAGCTGCCGGAACCGCGCAGCATCGCCGCAGTCCCCTCGACGATGCGTTCGGCGGCCTCGACAATCTGCTTGTTCACGTTTTTGGACAGGGTGCGTATCGTTCCCTCGATGACAACTTCCTCGGGGATGATGTTGCCCGCAGTCCCTCCCGTTATTTTCCCGAGGGTCAGGACACCCGTGTCGAGGGGAGCCATTTCCCGGGCGACGATGGACTGGAGTGCGCAGATAACGTGCCCTGTGATCAAAATGGGGTCGACGCAACGGTGAGGGTGCGCCGCATGACCTTGTTTGCCCTTGACGCGAATCTCGATGGCCTGTGCGCTGGCCAGAATGGCGCCTCTGCGGAACCCCACTGTGCCCACGGGCAGATCCGGCCAGACGTGCAACGCGAAAATCGCCTGCATTTCCGGGTTTTGCAGCACTCCATCCGCGATCATCTTCTCCGCTCCGCCTGCGCCCTCTTCTCCCGGTTGAAAAATCAACTTGACCGTTCCTTGAAATTCCGACCGAAGGTTATACAGCAGCTGAGCTGCGCCCAAGAGGCAGGCCGTGTGCACGTCGTGTCCGCAGACATGGGCCGCTCCGGCATTCACTGATTTGTATGGCAGGTCGTTGCGCTCGTTCACCGGCAGGGCGTCCATATCCGCGCGAAGCCCCACGCACCCGCCTCCCGGCCGCCCTTCGATCACGGCGACAACCCCCGTGCCCCCGCAGCGTCTCACGTTCGAGATCCCGATTTCTTTCAAGATCTTCTCCACAAAAACGGCGGTAGCTTCCGTCTCCATCCCAAGCTCGGGATGCGCATGAAGATGACGCCGCCACTCTCGCACTTGTGCCGCGATTGCTTCGGCGCCGCGCAGTATGTCCATCAAAACTCCCCCCATCTTTTTTTTCGAGAACTCACTATGTGAAAAACGCGTGTGGCGGAGGCGTGTGGGGATCGAACCCACCAAGGACAGCGCGAACCGCCCCTCGCCGGGTTTGAAGCCCGGGCCCGTCACCAGACGAATCTCACCCCCGTGCGCATAGTTTAGACCGCACTTCCGTAAAAGTCCAGAGAAAACCCCGTTGAAAAAAAACATCGGCCCTGCCTAATCCACCGCGGATCATCGCGGCCATCGCGAAATTTTGGTGCGTTTTCCCCCATTGACAAGTATGAATCCAGCAGGTATAAAAGACTCTGCATAAGGCGAGCAATGAAAGCTTTGGTGATACGGTTTTACTTTATGGCAGTTTCACTGCAAGGAGGTGATGGGGTAGGGTCGGGCGACAAAGCAAAGCAGCGAAGTTGGACACAGGTGTTTTTCGGTTTTTTGGTCATGTGAGTTTTTTCATATCGAGCCGCAGACGGGCATGGATGCTTTGTCGGGCA
>JAISWV010000078.1 GCA_031270755.1 Synergistaceae bacterium | reverse complement strand
CCATACTTTCCTCGCCGTAGCCATCCCCATCGCAACTACCCCCTTGCCTCGCCGGTCATTTCGTCCAAGAGAATACTAACATCACATCGATATTAATACAAAGGGCATTTTGTTTGGCTCGGCGATCGTTTGGAAAATGTTTTTTTATCTTTTTTATTCGGCTCCTTTGCTTTCCAGGTATCGCACGACCTCTTCGTTGCCCAGGATCCGTGCGAACTCCAACGGGGTCTTCTCCAAGAAACAAGACGTGTCGCCTCCAAGAGGGTCTTTGAAATCCTTTCCGCTTCTGACGTTCAGCTTGGCTCCTGCCTCCACCAGGACCCGAACCGTGGCCGAAAAGTCCATCTCCAGAACCTCGTGCCTGGAAGGAAGAAGCACCAGTCCTTCCATGACGTTTTTTCTTCTTTCTTCAAAGGTTCCCTTGTTGCGTTCGGTTTCCTGCGCGACAACTCCCGTGGCCAGGTGCAGGGGCGTCACTCCCGATTGATGGTCGTCCAGGAGGTCGGCCCCTGCTTTCAAAAGCAAGGCCGTCTTGGGCGCGCTGCCCAGTCCCGCCGCCACATGAAGGGGCGTCATTCCGAGCTCGTCCCTAACGTGAACGTCGGCTCCGCGTTCGATCAGCATCTCCACGATCTGCGGGCTGTCCCACCTGGCGTTAGTCAACGCCATCATCAGCGCGGTGGTTCCGTATCGGTCTTTGGCGGCGACGTCCGCTCCCGCGTCCAATAAGAGGCGTACCGTCTCCGCGCTTCCCGCCATCGCCCAGTTCATCAAGGGCGTGAGCCCCCAATCGGAGGTCGCGTTGACATCCGTTCCAGCGCCCAGCAGCATCTCCACCAGACGCCTTTCCGCCTCCGGTGGAAGAAACATGACGAAGGGCATCGCCGCTGAATTCAAGACGGTTTCTCCGCCGGGGTTTTTTCTGTTGACGTCGGCCCCGGCCGCCAGCAAAAGCTCCACCGTCCTGAGCCGCTGTTCGGGCGTAAGCCTGGAAACCCGAACAGCGAGCCGCAGAGGAAAATTTTCCCCTGAGACATAATCGTTGGGGTCTGCCCCCGCTTTCAGGAGCAGTTCGACAAACTCCGGGCCCAGGGGAATGTACACGTTCAAAAGCGTCCGCCCGCCGTCGCGGGAGTCGGTTTCTTTCATGGCGGCCCCCGCGCCGATCAGCAGCCTGGCAATTTCCACGTCGCGGGAAGCTATGGCGTAAGGGCTGAGGATTGGAAGATCGAGGGGCACGACTTTGGGGTTCTCTTTGCGAAAAACCTCCCACTTTTCCATCCTTTCGAAGGAGATCTTCTGGGCCAAGGCCAGAAGAGGCGAAACACCGGCCTTGTTTGTGACGTTGACGTCCTGCCCTCCGGCAATAGCGGCTTCCACGTCCGCAACGCCCCCTTGCTGAATTTTCTCGAAAAATTCGTCGAGCTCGCCTGAAAGAGAAAGGTCGCCGCTGGAAACCGACGCCGCGCAGGGTGGCGCGAAAGAGAGTGACAGAATAACACTCCAAAGAATCCAAATACCGATATTTTTTCTCATTTCGGGCCTCCGGATTTTTCCGGCGACGCCGCGCCAATGGCGATTTTTCGCTCCAAGAGCGCCCGAGGCAGGCCCGACAGTTCTTCCATGGGCAGCTGGCTCAAGACCTTCCACGCTATCGCCTCGGATTGGGCTAAAGTCCTTCTTTCGAATTGCCCTGGCTGCCCTCGCTTTTGGCCGATGAAGGATTTTTCGAAGGCGTCCCCGAATCTCAGGTAATGCTCTCTCGCGTCGGAGAGCCTGTCGGAGGCAATTTGCCGCTGGTTTTTCATTTCCTTCGCCTTGGCGTAAGCGGCGTAAAGCTGATCGGCAAGGACACGGTGAGATTCGAAGGTTTTATTATTTCCTATCCCTCTGTTCATGGATCGGGACAAGCTACCAAGTACGTCCACGGGAGGGAAAATACCTTTGGCGTGCAGCTCCCGGTCCAAAACGATCCGCCCGTCGGTGAGCTGCGCCGAAAGATCGGCCGCCGGGTGCGCAGCATCGTCACCGGGCACGGTGATCACCGGAAGCTGCGTCACGCTCCCCGGACATCCCTGGACGCAGCCGGAGCGTTCGTAAAGTTCGGCCAGGTCGGAATACATAGCGACAGGATATCCCCTTCGGCCCGGGATATCTTTCCGGGCGGCGCTGATCTCCCGAAGGGCCTCGCAGTAACGGAGCATGTCCGTCATGACCACGAATACGTCGTACCCCTTGACGAAAGCAAAATATTCGGCGACGCTCAAGGCCACCCGCGGCGCTAAAAGACGCTCCGCAATCGGATCGCCCGCCCTGTTCAGCACGAACACTCCCCTGTCCGTCACGCCGCCGCGTTCGAATGCCTCCATGAAAAGATCCGCCTCGCGGCTGGTGATCCCCAGGGCGGCGAATACCACGAGAAAATCGTTGTCTTTGCCGGGAATCTGCGCTTGAGCCGCCACTCGCGCCGCGATTTCACCGGCAGGCAGCCCGGGGCCTGCACACAAAAGCAGCCTCTGCCCCCGCACCAGGGTGTTCATCAGGTCCAGGGCGGATATTCCCGTCTCGATAGCGCCGTTGGGGGGTATTCTGACGGCGGGGTTGATTGGCGGACCGCTGACGGGGATGAACTTTTCCGCACCGTAAAGGCTCTTTCCGTCGGCGGGCTGTCCTCGGCCGTTCAAAACGCGCCCCAACAGGGCCTTTCCCACCCCGATCTTCGCCACGTCGCGTTCCATCCACACGGTGGCTCGTCCCGTTTCGAGCCCCAACGTGTCGTCAAAGAGCTGGATGACGCAAAGGTCGTCCTTGATCTGTATAACCTGTCCCGTCTTCTCAGAACCTTCGCCGCTTATCGTTACCAGCTCGCCGCAGCCCGCGCCCGTCATGTTCCCGACGAAAAGAAGAGAACCGGATATGCTCTTGATTCCACGCGAACCCTGTCTGTAGAGTTTGCGTTGGAGCGTCATGGTACCGCCTCCTGCATTGCCTCTCCGTCAGCCGGTTGTTTGGTGGGTTTAATGGGTTTCGTGGAGTTTGTGGTGAGTTCGGTCAATTTGGCGAGTTCGATAGAAAAAAGCTCCAGCCACTCTTGTCCTTTATTGGTGAGATCCTCCGGCAGTTCGCGCAAGGCGATCAGCTCCGGTCTCATGGACACGCCGATCACGTCGTCACAGCGGAGCCCTTCGTTCAAAAACTTTCGCACCCTGTCGTCCAGCGCCTTGAGAAGCCGCAGTATCGCCGCCGAGCTTGCCGGCGAAGCGCAGGCGTCTTTCGCGTCCAAGGCGCTCTGCCGCAGGAAAACGATTTTCAGGGTTTCGGCGTGGAAGAGGAGCCACCGGTCTTCTTCGGAAAGCGAGTTTTCGCCGGTGAAGCGTCTCGAATCGGAAAGCTCCCGTTGACGTAGCAGGACGTTCTTCAAATATTCTTTCAAATCCGGCCAGTCTTGGCCCGCGTCGTGGGTCAGAGCGTTCGCGACGGCCTCTTCGTAAAGCGAATAGCTTTCCCGGATGTCGATGGCGGGAAACCAGCGGGTTTGGGCAAGGGTTTTGTCCAGTTTCCAATGCACGCCGGCCGCGCTCAATCCGGCCTGGGCCGCCGACTCGAAAAAATCCGCTCCCCAATTTCCTTCCTCCAGCGAAAAGGCGTTGATCAGGCTCACCGAACCGCGGCGCGGGGAAGGGTTTTTCAGTGAAGGAGCGCCCAGGGTTTCCACATGCCCCGCGCGCTCGCAATAGCCGGTTAAATGGCTCCCAAGACAAGCTGGATAGCCTCTTTCTCCGGAAAATTCTTCGAGATGGCTTTCGATTTCCCTGGAAGCCTCCGCCCACCGGGACATGGAATCGACCATGACGACGGCGTTGTACCCCATATCCCGATAGTACTCGGCCAAGGTCATTCCCAAATAGACGCCGGTCTCCCGTGCCGCTGTCGGCATGTTGGACGTGTGCGCGACGAACACCGTGCGGTCTTTCAGCGGGATTCCCCGGCTCTCGATTCCGGAAAACTCTTCGAAGACCTCCGCCGTTTCGCCGCCCCGCCCTCCGCATCCGACATAAACCATGACGTCGGCGTCGCAATACTTCGCCAGAGACCGCTGCACGAAGGTCTTTCCCGTGCCGGAACCTCCGATCACGGAGGCCGCGCCGCCCAACGCCAGAGGAAAAAGCGTGTCCAGTGCGCGCTGTCCCGTCAGCAGCGGACGCTCCAGGGGCAAACGCGCCTTGGCGGGCCTGGGCACGCGGACCGCCCACCGCTGCGCCAAAGAAAGTTCGATCCCGCTCGCCAATCGGCATATACACTCCCGCGAAAGGTAGTCTCCCTCCGGGGCGATCCACGCGATTGTTTCCCGGGTTGACACAAGCTGGGGAATCAAAATACGATGGAGAAAACTCTTTTTTTCGACGACGGTTCCCAAAATATCCCCCGGGACGACCGCGTCTCCTTCCGCCGCGGATGGCGTGAAGCGCCACAGCCTTTCGTCCGGGAAGGCGGCCAGCCCTGGCTCGAGGTAAATCTCCCCCTTGGTCGGCCCGCCGGGAATGCGGAGAAAGCGTCCGAGACCGTCCAGAATTTCTCCCAAAAAACCGGGGCCCAAGTCCACGCTCAAGAGCTCTCCGGTAAAAAAGACCTCTTCTCCCGCGGCCAGCCCCGTCGTGTCTCCGTAGACTTGGACGTCCGCCTCTTTCCCCCGGATCCGGACAACTTCTCCGAGAAGGTTCGCGGACGCCCCGCCGATCCGCGCCACCTCGAACATGCGGGCATACGAATCCGTCTTGGCGGCGCCCGTCTCGACGGTAACCGTCTTGACGGTGATGACCGGCCCCGAGACCCCCGTTATCGAACCCTTCGGCAAATCCTCTTTCATTGAATTTTCTTTCATTTCTTTCATTTGCGCGTCTCCAGTGCCGGAAACTCGAAAAGTTCGGTGAAGATTTCCCCCAGCTCCGCGATGAAGAAAGGGCGCAAACGCCGCCACCTGGTCCGAAACGTGTTGTCCAGGAGCCGGCCGCTTTCTTTTTCTTCGAGCAGGAGGCCGCCCCAGACGTCTTTCAATCCCTCGCGGACCTCCAAGACGCTTTCGCCGGGTCCGCTCGGCTCGCAGGGCTTCAAAAAAACGGCGTCTCCTTTTTCCACCCACACGATGGAGGGGAAGGGGAAGTTTTCCCTTGTCTCCGCAACCAAAGATTCCATCGTCTCCCCATACCGGGGCGAACGGCGAAAAGCCTCCAGGCGCGCGCGCACGTTTTCTTCCAAATGTTCGAGAAATCCGTCCTGCAGCTCGATCTTGAACATTTTCCTCTGAAGCTCCGCACGGCGGCGATTGGCCTTCAACCCTTCGCCGAAACGTTTTTCCCGGGCGCGGCACAGGCCGTGAACGATACGTTCCACCTCCAGGCGGCGCGCCGTAATGATATCGGCAAGGTCTTCATCCACGGAGCGTTTCAAGACAAGACAGCGCTCTCTGTGCTGCGCCAGCAGAGCTTCCTTGAAGCCCGCCAGGTCGTCGGCTCTCGACGCGTCGGCCCTCGGCGCTTCCATGAGTCGAGCGTCCGGCAACTCAAGCCATCCTCATGATAATCATGATGGCGACGACGAAGCCCAGGATGACCATCGTCTCGGGAATGGCCTCCAGGATGATGATGGTTCCCGAGGTTTCCGGTTTTTCCGCGACGGTGCCCGCTCCCGAACTTCCAATGCGCGCCTGGGCGTAAGCGGTGGCCAAGGCGGGAACGGCGACGGCCAAAGCCGCGGCCAGTGCCATAATCGCTTTCTCAGTCATTGTACAGCCTCCTTCTTTTGGCAAACGGTTTGTACTCGAGGGTTCCGTCCTCGTAAAACTTCCCCATGAACTCCACGTAATGAAGCCGCGCCGCGTGGAGGGCGGATCCTCCGATGGCCAGCACGAAGTTCAAAAGATGAATGGCAAACGCCATGAAAAGCCCCAATATGGAGACCCCGAAGATGTCCACGAACGTGCCGGCAACCATGGCGAGGATGGCGGACGACAGGCCGATGGCGGCGATGCGGACGTAGCTGATGATGTTGCCGATGGTCCCCAAGGATTCGATGACGCCCCCAATCCCTCCTCCGCGTATCAAAAAAATCAGTCCGAAGACCAGCAGGGTGACGGGCACGGAAAAAAGAGCGCTCGACAGCTCCGAGCGCAGCACCGCCAGAGCTGTTACCAAGCTCAGGATGACCAGCAGATTGCCTCCCCGTTCCATCCATTGATGACGATGCCGATTGCGAATCCCCTGAATCATGCCGATAAGAAGCCCCAGGCAAACATGAGCTCCTCCCAAAGCGACGCTGAACGCCATAACCGTCAAAACCGCCTCGGACCTCTCCACCCAGAGCGGCCTCATGTGCAGCAATCGATGGGCGGTGTCTCCCAGAAATTCACCGTACAGAGCTCCCCACACGATGCTCCAAAACGCGACGAATATGAGAATGATTCCCACATCCCGCGGGACCTCCGAGCGCTTTTGCTTCAGATGCCAGCCCAGCCACAAAATCAACACGCCGTAGCCGATATCCCCCACCATGCAGCCCGCGAAAAAAGGAAAGAAGATGCCGATCAACGGAGAGGGGTCGTAGGCGTTGTAGTTCGGCACCCGCAACAGCTTCAAAAACAATTCGAAGGGCTTGAAAAGAGAGTTGTTTCGCAAAGCGGTGGGAACCGCTCCGTCCTTTTCGGGGTCGGGAGGCCTGGAGCGCAGGACGACGGCGTCGCCGAAGTCCTCTTTCAACACCGCCCCGGTACGCGCCAGGTCGTCCTCGGGAATCCAGCCTTCCAGGCTGAAAAATTCCTCGTTCTCGGCGGCGGACGCCTCCATGAGAAGCTGCTCCAGGCGTTCGTTCAAGAGAATGTAAACGGCGGCCAGGTTCGCCCCCCACTGATCGCTCAGCCTGCGCAGCTCTTGCTTGTTTTCCCTCCTTTGCGCGGGCATGACCTGTGAAATTTGTTTGATCCGTTCCGCCGCCGCCAACAGAGGTTCTTCATCGGGCTCGGCTTTATCGGGCTCAGCCCCGTCGGCGGCCGGTTCGTCGTCGGTGGGAACGAAAGGAACGGATTCGAGGCCTTCCGGAAACGTCCAAAGAGAACCCTCCATGTCGGCGACGATTCGGTCGATGCTGGACTGTGCTTCGTAAGACGCGCTGGTCACGAGAAAGGAGGAACCGTCTTTGAATTCGGAGGAACCGTCTTTGAGCTCGAACGTGTGATAGCGAAACCAGGGCTTTTCATGCCCGCTGGGAAGAAAATCCAATTCTCCGTTTACTTTGGAAACAAGGGTGTGCTGTTCTTGGCGCGAAAGCCTCCAAATGGACACCACGCCCCGGGAAGAACGCTCTTGTTCCAAGAATGCGCGGGCATGAGCCAGAATGAGGTTGGTTCTTTGCAGCTTCATAAAGATGTTCTGCATACTTTCCCGGCTTTCTTCAATCCGGGAAAGACGCGACTGGATGCGCTCGAGGCTCCTGTCGATCTCGGCCATCATGAACTCCAAGTTGCCGAAGAGGTTGTAACGAACGTTTTCGACAAAGGCGTCGGTCAATTTCCTCCATTCATCCCACTCGAGCGCCTCGATCAGGCCAAGGACCCTTCTCCTTCGCTCTCTCAGTTTTTCCAGGAGAAGGCCCTGGGTATCGACCGCCGTGTCGTCGGCCGGCACGTTGTCGAGGTGGAAAACTCCCAGCTCGTAAAGCCGCGCGACGATCGGCGTTTTTTTATCGCGTACTCCCCATAAGGTAACCCTGGCCATACGCTTTATCACGTACTATCGCCTCCATTTCGCGAAGGAAGCAAGCGGTCGAAAGCGTCTTTCACCAAAACATCGAGAAATTTTTCGTCGTGCAACCGTTCATAAAGGAGCTCTTTCCAGGCGGCCAGCTCCGCTTCCAATTTTTCTCTGTCCCGAGCGAGGCACTCTTCGACGTCTTTTTCTTTCATCCGGGCAAGTTCGATGGTGCGGTCGGACATGGCGTTCAAACGCCACAAAGTTTCTTCTTTGAAACGCTCGAGTTCGTTTTTTTTGTCTTCCATATCGTAGGCCAGCTGCTTGCGTACAGCCTCGAGTTTTCCCCGGGTTTCAACCAGCGGATCGGAGAACGCTGCACCGGCGAATGCCGCGCCGGACCCGGAGAAAACCTCGGTCTTGGAAAAAGGGACGGCCGATTTATCCGACATTGCGGTCATATCCTTCGAGCATGAAATTCCAAAGCATTTTACGGTCGATGATGCCGACCAACACCCCGTCCTCCACGACAGGAAGGCGGCGAAGATGTTTTCGTATCATCAAGTCGGCTATGGACATGAGGCTCACGTAGGGCTCCACGGCCACGGGAGGCTGGGTCATGTAGTCCCTGACAGGAAGCTTTCCCAGTTTTTCCAGCTGCCTCACAAATTCGTCCTCTTCTTCGCTCAAAAACGAGCTTTGAGTGAGGACTTCGAGATACGACGGCGTCGCGGCCCGTAAAATGTCGGTCTCGGACAAAAAACCCACCAGCCGCCAGTTCATGTCCACAACAGGCAGACCGGCCACGTTATGGGAATAAAAAATATCGATGGCCTGGCTGATCGTACTGTGCTCCCTGACGACCGTCAGGTCACGGTCCATGAGTTCACCCACTGTAGTGATCATTCGTGGTCTTCCCCTTTCCAAGTGTAGAGGCCTACGCGCGTCGCGAAAACGCGGGCAACGAAAAAGATCAGTCTCAAATCTTTTTTCCACCGATAGGGCTCCTGGCACAGCCTGAAAAACCATTCCAGCCCCAATTTCTGAACGATCTTCGGCGCGCGCCTCAAATTACCGGACAACACGTCGAAAGCCCCTCCCACTCCGACGGCCAGGACACCGCCCAAACGCTTCGAGTGACGGGCCACCCACTTTTCCTGCCGAGGAATTCCCATCGCCACGAAAAGAATCTTCGACCCGGAGCAGGCGATGGTGTCCGCCACAGCGGGGTCGTCCATGCCGAAATAACCGTCCCGCGCACCCGCGACCATGAGCCCCGGATATCTCGCCGCCAGAACCTTGGCGCAAACCAGCGCCGTCTTGCCCTGAGACCCCAGAAAATAGACCGGCCATCCCTCCACCGCCGCCATCCGGCAAAGCTGCTCGGCAAAATCGATCCCCGTCACCCGCTCTTGTATGGGCATTCCCAAAAAGCGCAGGCCCCACAAAAGACCGATTCCATCCGATAAAACCATGGCGGAGCGCCTCAAGATACGGTGGTATTCAACGTCGCGGACGGCTTCGTCCATCCCCAGGGCGTTTACAGTCGAGACCAACTTCGTTTCCCTGGAGGACAAAAGTATCCCCCTGGCCCTCGCCAAAGCGTAGTTGAGGGACATATTGTCGATGTTGACGCCCCACAAGCGGGGTTTTGCGTGGGACATGGGAGACCGGTTCCTGTACTTGAGAATCAGGGGGACGAGCACGGCAAGGACGAAGGTCCCCGCGACTCCCCACCAGATCCACGCCTTGTAATCTCCGGGGTACTGGGATAGAGCCGTAGCGATACCCAGAAAAGCGCAAAGACCGGCTATCAGGCGCACCGCGTCGGGATGTTCCAGCCCGCTACGGATCAATTTGCGGTAAAGCCGCTCCGTTCCGTGGGAAGTATCGGAAAACACCAAATTCACCAAGTGTAAAGAGGCTTCCGCCATGGGAATGGCGAAAAGCCCCAAGGACAAATAAAGCATCGAGCTGAACACAATGCCCTTGCTGACCCCCAGGATTGCCGTTCCAGCGGCCAGAGTCCCCCACATCGCCGACATGGATTTGCCTGCCTGGCGGTAAAAGTTGCTGAAGCGGCTCCAAAAAGCCCCCAAAAACACCAGCCCGGCGAAAGACATGAAAAAAGCGTCCTGCATGCCGCGTACGGCCAGAACCACGGAAATCAGCATGAGCGAAAAGGTCACGGCCAGCATATAGCCCACCAGGCCGGGGATGGTGTCCAACTGCTGGAGAATCATGGGGAAAAGCGAAAACCACAAAGTGGTGACGACAATCGACGTCAACGGAGTCAGATAAATATACTCTCCGTCGACGAAGCTTATGAAGCTGATGGAAGGTCCGAAGAGGGCGCAGCAAAGACCGATGAAAAGATACCCCCATCGTCCCGGCCGCCCTGGCCAGAAGTTTTCCGTCAAACCGACGATTCCCGACAGAAAGGCGGCTCCCACGACAAAGCGGGACTGGGGCGAGCCAAACCAGATCGCCAGCAGCAGCCATCCTCCCACGAGAATCAGATCGCGTAAATAGCCGTACTGGCGCGGCTCGAAAGATCTTTTCACCGCGTATTGAACGAAGATGCACATGAGGGCCGCGCTCACGCAGCCCATTATCATCTGCAAATTGTAGGAAACGCTCAAAAAGAGTGACACCTCCGAAAGAAAACTAGGTTTTTTCTCCCACGCGGATGTTTTTCAAAAGGTTGGCCATCTCGATGGTGCTGACCGCGCAATCCGCGCCCTTGTTTCCCGCCTTGCTGCCGGCGCGCAAAAGAGCTTGTTCCAGCGTGTCGCAGGTCAGGACGCCGAAGGCCACAGGAACGCGCTGCTCCATGCCGACGCAGGCCAAGCCTTTGGACATCTCCGCCGAAACGTAGTCGAAATGAGGGGTGTCTCCGCGAATAACGGCCCCCAGCGCGATGATCGCGTCGTATTTCCCCGAAAGAGCCAGCTCTTTGGCGATCAAGGGAAGCTCCCAGG
The DNA here is from genome assembly GCA_031270755.1 of Synergistaceae bacterium. Taxonomy (GTDB): domain Bacteria; phylum Synergistota; class Synergistia; order Synergistales; family Aminobacteriaceae; genus JAISLU01. The sequence continues at coordinate 524 of JAISWV010000078.1, read as the reverse complement.
CGCCCGGGACCCAGTAAATTTCTATATTCTGATGGGAGACGTCGTGGCGCAAAAGAGAGTCTTTCGCGCCCTCCAAAAGCTTGTTGGAGATCAATTCGTTGAAGCGCGAGACGACGATCGCCACCGAAAGCCCCGTCCCTATCAGTTTCCCTTCCACTACCCGCATGACAGTATCCTCCTCATGTTTACAGTGAATGCAACAGATGTCCCATCTTGCTTTCTTTGGTGTTCATATATCCTTCGTTGAATTCGTTGGGTTCGATCACGAGCGGTATTCGATCCACGATCTGAATGCCGTACCCCTCCAGACCGATGATTTTCTTAGGGTTGTTCGTTAAAAGCCGGATTTTTTTCAGTCCGAGATCCGTCAAAATCTGGGCTCCAATGCCGTAGTCACGCAGGTCCGGCGCGTAACCCAGGGCGATGTTGGCATCCACCGTATCCAGCCCTTCTTCCTGCAGTTTGTAGGCCTTCAATTTGTTGACGATTCCGATTCCGCGGCCCTCTTGCCGCATATACAGCAA
>JAISWV010000362.1 GCA_031270755.1 Synergistaceae bacterium | reverse complement strand
GAAGCGGCCTTGGGGAAAATACAGAATGAAACGCTATCTCTCGGGCTTGACGTGGCTTTTCTTGGACGTATGCCGCATCAACTCTCGGGCGGAGAATTGCAGAGATTTTCTCTCATGCGCGCCTTGTTGTCGGAACCCATTTTTATCCTTGCGGATGAACCAACGTCCCGCCTCGATGTGTCTATTCAGGCAAAATGCGGCAGGCTGATTCAACGAGTGGCGCGAGAGCAGAAAATCGGAGTCCTCTGGATCAGCCATGATATTGAACTTCTCAACATACTATGCTCTCGGGTAATTAAACTTGATCCAAAAAATTAAAGAATATGGAGGAACAGAGAATTGGATGAATTTCAAGATTTAGTGGTACGTACCTGGGGCGATTCAGCGCAAAGTTATGACGAATCGATTTTAGAGGAATTGAACAGCCCATTAGGTGAGGTGTGGCGTTCGTTGATTCTTAAAAATGCTCCTCAAAAAACCGGTGCAGCACCGCTTAGAATTCTTGACATTGGCACTGGACCAGGTTTTTTCCCGGTAATACTCGCCAAAAAGCACGAGGTAGAGGTCACAGGCATTGATTGTACCGAAGAGATGATAAAACATGCCAGAAAAAACGTCAGCGCTTTTGGAACAGACGCAGAGCTCGAGGTGATGGATAGCAGCACTCTCGATTTCCCGGACGAGAGCTTTGACATGATCATCAACAGGAATGTTGTGTGGACGTTGAGTAACCCTGAAAAAGCGTATTCGGAGTGGGCCCGCGTGATCCGCCAGGGTGGAAAGGTATTGATATTTGACGCAAACTGGCAGCGATATTATCACGACGAAAAAGCGAAAGCCATTTTCATAAAACATGACAGAGAATATTTCGAAAAATGCGGTGAACATCTCGATGATTTCATTCAGAAAAAGAAAGACCCCAAAGGGGCGTTGGAGCTCCGTGTGAATGCCCCTCTTGGAAAACACGACCGCCCGCAGTGGGATTTTGACATTTTGCTGAAGTTTGGTTTCCGGAAATTCCACTTCGACATTCAGATAGGAGAAACGGTATGGACAGAAGAGGAAAAGTTCCGTTATAAATATGCTCCAATGTTCATGATCTCGGCTGAGAAATGAAAGAATCGGGTAAGAGGTGAATATGTCAGCGCAATTTTACACTCGGAGACGGCTTCCTGCCAAATTGGAAACCGCAGCGTTCCAACAGCGCGGAATCCGTCAAAACATCTTCAATCGGGACGTCGGCCATTAAGCGCCCCGCTCTTAGCAGAATCGCGCGGTGGCAGAATTTTTTCGCCATTTCCAGATCATGAGTGGCGATCAGCATAGTCTGAGACAGGAGCGCCAGAATCTCTTTCAGTCGCTGCCGGGACTGTGGGTCCAAAAAAGAAAAGGGCTCGTCCATCAAGAGAATCGACGGCTCCATAATCAGAATTCCCGCCAATGCCGCAAGGCGTTTTTCGCCTCCCGACAGCCTGTGGGTCAGGCGATTTTTTAAATGTAAAATGCCGAGCCAATAGAGAACCTCCTCGATGCGTTTCTCCAGCTGCTCTTCCGACACTCCGTAGTTGCGGGGGCCGAAAGCGACGTCTTCATGCACTGTAGGCATGAAGAGCTGATCGTCCGGGTTCTGGAACACCATACCGACCTTCCCCCGCAGTTCGCGCAGGGTCTCTTTTCGTACCACACGACCATCGAGAGCAATTTCACCAGAGGATGTTTCGAGCACTCCCACAAGAGCCAGGAGAAGGGTGGATTTTCCCGCTCCGTTGGCTCCCAGAAGGGCGACTCGTTCCCCCTCCCGCAGGACGAAAGAAACGTCCTCCAGCGCCCAATGCTCTTCGGAAGCGTCGTACCGCACCGCCAGATTCGTCACCCGCAGCTCCAAAATTTGTCCATCCATCCTTCAAAAATTCACTGTTTCATAAAGTGCTTGAGCCTTTGGCTCTTTTGTATTCCAGGATTTGCCGCTGAACATGGACCTTGAGGCGCTATTTATAGTCCATGATTACGTAAACGGCTATTATCTCACAAGGCGCGCGAAGAAAAGGCTCAGGTTGAAAAAACGCAAAGAGAAGAGAAGCGACAAAAACAATGTAATGTAAAGCCAATCTCTGGTCTTGGGGCATTCTGTCTTCCCTCTCCGGTAGGGTTCCTGAAAACCCCGGCACTTCATCGCTTGATAGACGCGGCCGGCACGGTCGAAACTGCGGAGGATGAGCTGCCCCAAAAAACTGCCTGAGTCCTTCATTCTGATTCCCCGCTGCCCCGGTGAACGCAGAGTATAAGCCATGAGCATCGATGAAGCTTCGTCCAGCAGTACCGAAAGATAACGATAGGTCATGACAAATTGGAGGCAGACTATCGAGGGTACTCCCAAACGCCCCAGCTGGTGAACGACCTCCATAAAGGAAGTAGTCGCGATCAAGATCAGGACGGCAAACACGGAAAACAGTGTCTTCAATATGAGGGAAACAAACGAGACCATTCCGTCACTGATGGGAATTCCCTCCAAGGTAAAGGCCGTGCCTCTCATCCATATCAAATTACTTATACCGCCCATCAGGGCAAAGGGCATAGCGACCATGAGCCTCTTCGCAAGCGGCCGATATGGAGTTCCGGACAACGGCATAATCAACGCCGGATAAAAGAAAAACGGCACAAGCCCGCTCACGTTCCGTGAGGTAAAAGACAGAACCGCAACGATATAGGCGAGTGTCGTGAGCAGTTTCGCTGCAGGATGCAGGCGATGAATGGGCGAATCACCCGTTGCCAGGCGCTCCAGGCTATCGATTCCAGTGGAGACATGAGACAGCACGGCGGGTTATTTTTTCCGCACCGCGCTGACGGCGAATCCAAGGCCGCCGGCAAGAACGAGGGTGATGGCGCTGCCCACTATTCCGGCCGTTGCCGTCCCCAATGAAGACCCTTCCTCATCTCCCGCAAAGGAGTAATCGGGCATGAAAGCGGTGGATTCAAGCACGCCGCTCATTGTCTTATGTACTGGATCGTCCCGTTCCAGTTCGGCCGTTCCCGCGACGCCTTCCATTGACCATTCAAGTCCGTCCGGGTAAGCCGAGGCGAACAGGGACAAACCGCCTCCCACGAGCACCGTCAAAACCAGCAGTGCTGCGATGACCTTTCGGGTCGAGATATTTTTTGCGAGCGTTGTCTCCTGTACGGTACTCGTTACAAGCTCCGGCCGCGCGTTATACACAAAAATCAGGACCGCGGCGGTAACGATCCCTTCAACCAGCCCGATGGCCAGGTGAATCGGCTGCATCAAAAGGAGAAACGCC
>JAISWV010000302.1 GCA_031270755.1 Synergistaceae bacterium | reverse complement strand
GCCTTGTGGCGCTAGGACTGGTGTCTCTATGTTTTCTTTTGCTTCGGAGAGTCGCCCCCCTGATTTTGTTTTCGCTTTACATCGTCAGCGGCTTTTTGCGGTTCGATGGAGAAGAGTGGTTGCTTCGAGCCGATAGCCCGGCGGAAGAGCACGTTCGATAGAAAACGTTATTGTTTTGTGTTTTGTGGGGGCTCTACCTCACTGAATTTTGATATATTTACGGTAACCTGAAGGGGAGCGTTGCGCTGAGAGGAACGGCTTTCGAGAAGAAAACCCTTCGACCCTGAGACCTGATCCGGATAATGCCGGCGTAGGAAGACGGTGTGCAGGTGAAGAAAACGCGATTCCTTCGGGAATCGTATTTTTTTTGCCCAATCAAGTTTATTTGAACGGAGATGAGTATGATGAAGAAGGTTTTGAGTATCGCCGGTTCCGACTGCAGCGGAGGCGCCGGCATCCAAGCGGATTTGAAGACGTTCTCGGCCCATGGAGTCTTCGGTATGAGCGTCGTCGTGTCGGTGGTGGCGGAAAACACCTGCCGCGTCATCGATATTCAGGATATTACTCCGGACATGATCGAAAAGCAGATCGACGCCGTCTTCGAGGATATCGAGGTGGACGCGGTGAAGGTCGGAATGCTTTCCAGCGCCGCCTGCATGGAGGCCGTAGCCGGCAAGCTGCGCCATTACAAACCGAAAAACGTCGTCGTCGATCCCGTCATGTACGCAAAAAACGGATGCCCTCTGATGGACCCCCACGCAATAGACGCCCTGATCGCGACGATTATTCCCTTGGCGGACGTCCTCACCCCCAACATCCCGGAGGCCGAAAAAATCGCGGGCACGACGATCGGGAACATCGGAGCCATGGAAGAAGCCGCGAGGCAAATTCACGGTATGGGATGCGGCAGCGTTCTCGTGAAGGGCGGGCACGCCGTGGCGCCGTCCGGCTCGCCCAGCCCGCCCAAGGCCGTGGACGTTTTGTTCGACGGAAAGGAATTTTACCGTTTCGAGGCCCCTCGTATCGATACAAAAAACACCCACGGCACGGGGTGCACCTACTCCTCCGCCATTGCCTCGAACCTGGCGCTGGGGCTGAACATGGAGCAGGCCGTCGCGAAATCGAAGGAGTACGTGACCACCGCTATCCGGCATTCCCTCTCCATAGGCAAAGGGCACGGCCCCACCCACCACTTTTACGATCTTTATAAAAACGGCTTGCGTGGTTGAAATCACTTTGTATGGAGGTAGACAGGACATGAAGCTGACGGATTGCACCCCGGAAACAATAGCGAGAGCATGGGAAAAGTTGAAAGAAACCCGCCCTTTGATTTTTCACGTCACTAACGCCGTGGCCACGGCGCTGCAGGCCAACGCCTGCCTCGCCATCGGAGCCGCGCCCCTGATGTCCCAGTACCCGGAGGAGGCGGAGGAACTGGCGGGACTTGCCCAGGGCTTTTTAGTCAACCTGGGAACCCCGACGGACGCCGCTCTGGAGACGGTGAAACGAGGCATGAGAGCCGCAAAAGGGCGTTTTACGCTGCTGGACCCCGTGGGCTACGGGGCCTCCCGCTTCCGGGTCGAGAGCACGGACGCGCTTTTGAGGGAACATTCTTTTTCGATCCTCAAGGGCAACGCCGGGGAGATCTCCCTCTTGGCCGGGGTCGGGGGCGCAACCAAGGGCGTCGATTCACTCTCGTCCGGAGATCTGAAGAGGGGCGTTCTGGAGCTGGCGCGCAAACACGGGTGCGTGGCCTGCGCCACGGGAGAGACCGACTGCCTGAGCGACGGAGAAAGCGTGGTCCGCGTCTCGGGCGGAAGCTCCATGCTGCCGTATCTTTCGGGCAGCGGATGCGTCGCGGGCACCGTGGTTTTGTCCGTGGCCGCCGCCTGCGAAGACGCCGCTCCGGGCGCGCTGGCCGGCCTTGTGGCGATGGGGGTCGCGTCGGAGCGCGCGGAGGAAAAATGCTCGGGCAGCGGGACCTTTGCCCCGGCTCTGATCGACGAACTCCATCGCCTGAGCGCCCGGGACCTCCTCCTCGAATCCCGTTCCGGCGGGGCGCGCTGGCAGGTGATCTAGCATGGGAAGCTCTTCTTGGAACCTGAAGAAGGCCCTCAGGCTCTACGTCATTCCCGACCGCCTCATAGGAGCGCCCCTGTCTTTGGAGGAGCAAACGCGGCTTGCCCTGGAGGGCGGGGCCACGGCCATCCAACTGCGGGACAAGTCCATGGACGGAGGGGAACTCCTCGCAACCGCCAAACGCATGGCGCGCCTTTGCGGGGAACACGGCGCTCTTTTTATCGTCAACGACCGGCTGGACGTGGCGCTGCTCTCGGGAGCGGACGGCGTTCACCTCGGCCAGAGCGACCTGCCCGTGGCGGAAGCCCGCGGTCTGGCCCCCCGCCCTTTCGTCGTCGGAGCGTCGGCTCACACCGCGGACGAGGCCGAAAGAGCGGAAAAGGACGGCGCCGATTACCTGGGAGTGGGGGCGGTGTTCGAGACGGGGTCAAAAGGCGGCGCGAATGTCATCGGGCTCGAAGGCCTCCGCGGCTCGATGGCCGTCGCGCGTTT
>JAISWV010000301.1 GCA_031270755.1 Synergistaceae bacterium | reverse complement strand
GGACTGCCCTACAATCGTCAAATTCCCTGTGAATTTTACAGCCTGCCCTTTTCCATAAACTCCGCGTTCGTGCCGTGGATGCGCCAGAACTCTTCGGCGGCGTCCCGTCCGATGGCGGGCGCGAAGTTCTCCAGGTCGCTGACGACGGCTTCCTCGTCCACGGCAAGCACCCGTCCGTCGCGGTAGATAACCTTGCCGTCCACAGCGGAGAGCGCCACCTCGTCTCCGCGCGCGCTATAGACCAAATTGGGGACGATGTTGCGCATGGGATTCGTGTAAACGGGAAGCATCGTCGGTTTTCTGAGGTCGATGGCGATGAAGTCGGCTTTCTTTCCCTCTTCCAGAGAGCCGATGGAATCGCCCAGGCCGATGGCCCTTGCGCCTTCGACGGTCGCCATGCGCAGGGCCCTCCAGGCCGGCATGACCTCCGGGTTTTTGTATTTGATCTTGTTGAAGAGCGCGACGTTTTTCATCTCATTGACGATATTGTGACAGTTGTTTCCGGGGGCCTGGTCCGAGCCCAGGGCGCAGTCGCCCCCCGCCTCCTGAAACGCCGTGGAGGGCGGAACGATGCCGTCTATAATTCCTATCGATCCGGGACAGACGATCATGCCCGCTCCGCTTCTAGCCACGACGGCGGCCTCTTCGTCGTGGGCGTCCGTGAGGTGCACGGCTATCAGGGAGTCGTCCAGATAGTTCACCTGAGAAAGCCACGCGATAGGGCGTTTGCCGTAACGTTTTTCGATCTGGTAGGTCTCCCGGTCCCCTTGCTGCACGTGCATGTGTATCTTGGTCTTTTTCTCTTTCGCGGCCTTTTGGATCTTCAGCAAGAGCTCCAGGCTCAAAAAGTCCGCGCCCTGAGGGCCGAAAAGGACGTGAATCCGCCCTCCCGCGCCGCCATGCCAACGGTCGTACAGGGCAAGGCAACGATTGAACGCCTCCGCGCCCATGACGGGGTCGTACTCGTACAGCTCGCCCGGATTGTAGACCTTGCGTTTGGCCTCTCGAATGAGCTGAGTGATCTGTCCTCTCACGCCGATTTTTTGAACGAACGAACATACTTCGTTCATCTCGTACTCGTAGTCCCCCACCGTCGTGGTCCCGGCCCTGACGGCTTCTATTATCGCCAGCCTGCTGCCCGCGTCGCGAGCGGCCTGTCCGATGACGCTGTCAAAAGGCTGGAGCCCGTACATCATCCAGTTGCCGGTGTCCTGGGCCAGTCCTCTGGCTATGGCCAGCCCTGTGTGCATGTGGGCGTCGACGAAACCGGGAAAGACTGCGTGATGTTCCAACAAGAGGTTTTCTTCGGCGGCGTACTCCGAGGCTACCCGCACGGAATCGGCGAACCCCGCGATTTTTCCGCCGTCCACCAGCATCGCCGTTCCGGTTTTGTACCCGACTCCGCTTCCCTCCATCGTGAAGAAGTGGGGGGCGTTCACGATCATATCGATTTTCTTCATTCGTTCGTCTCCTTATTGCCTCTGACGGTAACCGAAATTTTATGGAGTACGACGAGGGCGGCAAGCAACACGGCGCCTGCGGCCAAAATGCTCGTCCAGTACATACCGGTCCAGCCCCCGAACAGAAACCCGCAGAACGCGGCGACGCCCACCGTAAGCCCGTAGGGCAGTTGAGTCGCCACGTGGACGATATGGTTGCAGGACGCGCCGGTGGAGGACATGACCGTGGTATCGGATATGGGAGAACACTGGTCGCCGAAAAGCCCCCCGCTGATGACCGCCCCCACCACGAAGGGAACGGAAAGGTCGAAAGCGAACGCCATAGGCAGGGCGATGGGCATCATTACGGACCACACGCCCCAAGAGGACCCGGTCGAGAAGGAAATGAGCGCGCCGAAGGCAAACACGATGGCGGGAACGAGCTTGGGCGTCAGGTACAGGTCCACGATACCGGCCAGATAATTTCCGACCTGCATGGTTCCGGTAATGCTGCTGATAGACCACGCGCCCACGAGAATGAAAGGCACGAAAATCAGCTCCGCCATGCCGTCGACGAAGTGGTTGAACGCCGCCACCGGAGAGAAAAGGCGCGTACAGGCCGCGACCGATCCCGCCCCTACCGCGCCGGACATAAAGCCGATACATATGGCGAGCGTGATGTCTCCCTTGCCGAAGGAGCCCAAAATCCCGTTCTCACCGACGCCGCCCGTCCAGAAAATCGTCGCGAAGACCCCGCCGAAGAGGCAGAGTATAGGGACGGCGAAATTCCATATCGTGGGCTCGTACGCCTCGGGAAGTTCCCTTTTCTTTTCCGGGACCAGGGGGCTCACTCCATCCGCCATCAGTTTGCCTGTTTCTCGAGCGCGTTTTTCCTCAGTGTACATGGGACCGAAGTCCAGCTTCAAGGCGGCGACCAAAAGCACCGTCGCCATCGCGAAGAGCCCGTAGAGGTTGAAGGGCAGCATCCGCCACCAAATTTCCCATTCGCTTCCTTCAAGCTTTGCGGCAGCGTACTGCGCGGCAATCAGGCCCGTGATGAAAGGGCCGTAACTGCATATCGGAGAAAATGAGGCCAGGTTGCAACCCATGGAGTCGAGAATGTAGGCGAGCTTCGCTCGAGAAATTTTGACGGCGTCGGTTACCGGGCGCATAATCGTCCCCAAGATAAGACAGGGCTCCGTGTAGCTGAAGAGAAACGCACTCAGGCACGTGACGATCTGCCCTTTCTTGGAGCTGTTCACCGATTTGGTGACGCAGGAGGCAAAGGCCTGAGCCGAGCCCATCACCCGCAGGATCGCCACCATCCCGCCGGCCATGGTGACCAGGACCAACAGTCCCGCGTTCCACTTGCTCGCTATGGAGGGAATCATATAGTCGGAGACGATTTTGACGAACCCCACCAAGGGATTCCAGTCGTTGAGCATAGTCGAGCCCAGCCATATGGCTATGAACAAGGACAGCAAAGTCTGTTTCGTCACAAGCGCCAAAACGACGGCCGCAAAAGGCGGGAGAAGACACAAAACTCCAAAATTCACAGATTCTTCCATAAACACGTTCCTCCAAACTATAGCGAATCAAGATAAAAGATAAAAAATCTGATGAAGAAACTGAACGATGAGATCAATCGTTCAAGACAATATATTATACCTGTTATGTTCCAAAAGTCAACTTTTGCAAGGAAAATAAACTTTTT
>JAISWV010000236.1 GCA_031270755.1 Synergistaceae bacterium | reverse complement strand
AACAATAAGGACCTGAGTATGCTCGATGAGATAAAAAAGGATACCATAGAGAAGGGGGCGGGAAACATCCGAAGATGACAAAGGGACAAAATCGGATCCCCGTTCCGAGACATACAGGTGACATGCCCAAGGGAACGGTCAACGATATTTTGGACAAAGGGGGGGATTCACAGTCGACGATGTTGCAAAATGGAGGAGAAAATAATGCGGAAATACAATTTGTCGCTGGTTTATTACCCGCAGGACAATGGAGGATTTCATGTTGTCTGCCTGGAGTCGTCCAATTGTTTTTCGTGCGGACAGACAATCGAGGAAGCCGAAGCGAATATCCGCGACCTCATAGAGGAATTTTTGCCTCAAAAAGCGCACCGGGGCGGAGAAATCGACGAGGAACTGTTCAGGCAAGGATTGTGTATGAAGGGTAAGCTCTTCCGCGAAATCGAAGTCGAAGCATAATTTATAATTCATGATTCGCGATAAGACGTAAACGAAGAAAGGTAGGATCATAAGCATGAAACCGCGTGTGAAAAACGACTCCTGGTGCTACACCGCTTCGAAGACGGCGGCACGGCAAAGGGTCAAGCGCCTGAGCGCCAAACGGCACCGAAGAGAGGACAAAAAACTGACAGGGGAGAGCTTCGGTTCTCCTCCGTTTTTTTGACCAGAACCAGAACAAAATCCCTTGTATTTGCGCGGGTTCGAGCTGCCGCCTCCCTCGATTGGGGCACACAAGAAGTGCTTGACATCTTCTATACAATCGCCATAATGAGTAAACAGTCAAACATATTAAGTGAATTGTTCGGGAGCGTTAGTGGAATGTTCGCCAGAATCTTGGTTTCACAGCTTGCAGAAAGGTTGAGGGAACCGCGCCGGTTCATCCAAATCGTCGCCGGCCCAAGGCAGACAGGCAAGACAACCGCCGTCATTCAAGCCCTTGAAAAAATCAACACTCCACAGCACTTTGTCAGCGCCGATGACCCGAACCTCGTTTCTGTCGAATGGCTGCGCAACGAGTGGGAACAAGCCCGCGCCCTCGCGAGAGCGGGCGAGGCCATACTCGTGATTGACGAGATCCAGAAGGTCGGTAATTGGTCTTCTATCGTCAAACTGCTCTGGGATGAAGACAGCAGGCTGCGCATAAACCTGAAAGTGATTCTTACCGGCTCTTCTTCGCTGCTACTGCAAAAAGGTTTGGCAGAGTCTTTGATGGGAAGATTTGAAATCCTGTATTCTCTCCATTGGAGTTATTCCGAGTGCAGGGAGGCGTTCGGATACAGCCTCGACGACTTCCTGTTTTTCGGCGGCTATCCCGGCGCCGCCGCCCTCATCGAGGATGAAAACCGCTGGGCGCGTTATATGGGAACTTCCATTGTCGAACCTACCATTTCCCAAGATATTCTTATGATGGAGGAAGTCAGGAAGCCCGCGCTCCTGCGGTCGCTTTTCATGCTCGGCTCGAGTTACAGCGCGCAGGAATTGTCCTTCACCAAGATGCTTGGGCAGCTTCAGGACGTGGGAAATACGGTGACGCTGGCGCATTACCTCGACCTTCTCGGCAGGGCGAATATGCTCACAGGCCTGCAGAATTACTCTGGGAACCAAATCCGCACCCGCAAAAGCTCGCCCAGGTTCATGGTGTACGATACTTCGCTCATGACGTATGCGGAGGGGACGGACAGGCGGCGTCTGCTGGACAATGCCAAGGACAAAGGCAGATTGGTGGAAAGCGCGGTTGGCGCCTATCTGCTCGCCCGAGGTAAAGAAGAAGGCTTCGAAGTCTATTGGTGGCGTGAGCGCAATAACGAGGTGGACTTTGTCATCAAGAAAGGAAGCCGGTCGACTGCCATCGAAGTCAAAAGCGGCAAGGTGAAAAATGTTGGGGGAAGCCTCGTTTTCAAGAAATTATATCCCGAAGCCCTCTCCCTCGTCGTCGGGAGCACCAATCTTGGTTTGGAAGATTTTCTATTGGGGAAGAGGCCGCTGTTCTTATGAAGAAGCGAGGAAGCCGCTGCCGGCAAAAAACTAAAAACCTGGATCTCGTTAGGCGGCCCCCGTTACAAAAGATGACGGCGGGGTGTGTCTTACTTACCCCCGCCGATGTTTCTCAAGCCCTTTACCGCCATCGTGAAGAAGAGCTGTTCGTCCAGATAGCCCGCAGAGCTGTCGATTTTTACGCGCCAAGTCCCCCCGGTGTTGTCTCTCGCTTTCACGGGAAACGCGAGGATGTCGCCCCTCGTCGTCCGGGCCGCGAAGATTTGTCCGTTCGGCTTGATGAGCGAGGCCGTCCACAGGCGATTGTTCGCGAAGTCCGCCGGGATTGTGCTGTAGTCCACCTTGCCCAGCACCGTCTCGCTGACGGCGGCGATGACGGTGACGTTTTCCCCCGCGGTCAAATTTACGGGAAGACCTCTGATCTTCGCCTTGTCCACCGTCGTGTCTTCCCGCGAGCTGACGTCGGCGTTGTCGATTTTATAAGCTTTCAAGAGTTTCACGCGGTCCGCGTTGGCGATGGGTTTCGACATAAACCACCTCGCGAATTCACGGATTGCCGGCATATCCGCTTCCGTCAAGCCGGGCGTCACCGTGTCCAGGTTCGAGGGTATCTTGAAACTGCTGTAGTACACCATGCCCTGCCCCAAGGGAAAAGAGACGGCCACGGGATAATGGTTCACGTATGCCGCGCCGTCCTGGAACAAGATGATCTCGGCCGTCGCCAAAACCGTCGCTCTGCCGGGGTCCTTTATGAGAGGGCCGTCGCCGTTCTCGAAGGGCGTAAAGGGAATTAAGATATCATCCTGTCCCACCGCCTCTTTCAGGGAACCGTGCAGGATAATTTTGGTCAGCCCCGTCGCCGTGGCCCTGACGGGTGCGGCCAAGAGCATCGAGAAAAGGAAAACGATCGAGAGAAGGTTACGGCTCCGCCGCCTGCTCAAAAGGAATTGCATTTTTTTAATCCTCTCTTTTGAAATATATGCCGCGCTCCGCCGATAGGATGACGTGGCGGGAAAATTCACGAAAACGCGCTTACCTCGCCACCATGAAGACGAAATCTCCGCCGGAGTAATCCTCCCCGCGCTCGTCCACCAATCCCAGAGAGCGCGCTCGGTCCCGCAGCAAAAGCCGCAGGCGTTCGCTGTCTTTGGAGACGTCGCAGCCCACCAGCCACATTTTACCGTAAATACGTGTCTGACCGCCCTCCATGATTTTTCCGGTGCTGAGATAAGGCTCCAGAGACGCGGCGGCAAAACCGG
>JAISWV010000221.1 GCA_031270755.1 Synergistaceae bacterium | reverse complement strand
GGCTCCGCTAAACATTCAAGCTCAGGAGGAGAATTCTGATCGATGGGCTTTGAATATGCTATGATTCCCATAAAGGGGCGTGGTAAAAGTGACGGTTGCTCAAGTAACGGAACGAGAATTGCTTTGTCATCGCATTCTTGCAATGCCCGATGAAAGTTTTGGTTTGGTCAGGCAGTACGTTGACGGCATTGAAGCACACGAACCGAACGAAGAGACTATTGCGGCTCTAATGGAAGCTGAAAACTTGGAAAATCTGACCACTTGTACGGATCTGCAAGACATGCTGACAAAGTGCGGCGTTTGATAATGTTGATCCCGAAACTAACTTCGGCTTATAAGCGAGATATCCGGCAAGCTGCGGCAAGAGGCTGGGATATAAACAACAAACTTTTGCCGCCATTAGACATTCTTATGAACAAAGAGTTATTGCCGCCTCAATATAAAGACCATTCTCTGAAAGGAGAGTGGGCCGGCTACCGGGAATTTCACGCTGAAGACGACTGGATCGTGATCTACCGAGTGGTTGGTGAATTTCTTGTCTTAGCTCGTACCGGCACCCATTCCGATCTTTTTTAAGTTCTGAACCACTTCATTTTGGGGCCCCGCCGCGGGCTTGCTCAGATCCGTTCGATGATGTAAAATACAAGAATAGTATCAATAAATCAAATTGTTTGTTTCTGCCATATTAAGAAGAGTGCCAGGGGATATTTTTGTATTGACAGAGAATCCCACTGTTTTTAACACAAAGAGAAGTTTTAACGACAGTTCAAAATCCATGTACCAAGCTTCGTCATAAGAGAATCGGGGAATGATCGATAATGAAAAATTTCATTGAAGCAAAAAAAAATTTAATTTCAAAGGTTCGTTTCTATAACGGACGGAGCACGGCGACATCATCCTGTGTCACGACACCAACCCGCGCTACGAGCTTTACTCGGGAATGATCGTCGACAGGCTGGAAAACGACGGTTATCTGTTTTTGACCGTCGACGAGATGTTCGCCAAAGACCGCGTGCCCTTTCTGAACAATCTGGTGTACTACCGCTGCGCGGAAGGGGATTTTTCCGAAAAATGAGCCTCAGATATTGCGGAGAATGAGCGGACATACCAAGGAAGCGCCGATAATCGGCGCTTCCTTGGTATGTGATGCGTTATTCCACAGAGGAAAAAAGAATTACCGGATCAATTCGACCACCTTGCCGGAAACGTAGAACGTGTCCGATACGTTGACCGTCACGCTGTCGATCTCCTGTGCCTTTCCGTTGAGTTCAACGCAGTTTTTGTTTTCGGGAATGACCAGCGTGTTCGAGCCCTTCACAACGACCATTTTGGGATTGGAGGTGTCCGATTTGTCTATGGTCGCTTTCGCGCCCTTGGCCTCGAAGGCGCTTTTGGCCTCCATGAACATCCGGCGGGTCACGGAATCGAGATCGATGCCCCATACTCCGGCGCAAATCCTGGCAATATCCGTGTTGTCCACAACCCCGGTAATCCTCTCGTCGCCGGGCAGGTAGGTATACAGGACAATATCCTCGCCCGTGTGTCCACCCGTCGTCCAGCCGATAAACGCGCGCTTCGAAATCATGGGGCCGACCGCGTAATTCACGCTACCTGCCTTCGCCGCCTTGATTGCCGCTTCTTCTTCAGGCGTCAGGTCGTCGATGCCAAAATATTTGCTCATGACCTCTTTGATATTGCTTCTGTCCGCGTTCAGTTTGGCCTCCAGGCCCTCTCCGGTCAGCTTGGCTTTCTTCAGCGGCGCGATGAATTTTTCTACCGGATCCTTGGAATAAGAAGACGTCGTGGCCCGGTTGCCGATAGTGACGCCGCCGTTGCCGTGGTCGGTGATGGAGATTACCATAGTCTGATTGTCCTTTTTCGCAAATTCCAGTGCTGTTTTTACCGCCTGGTCAAAAGCGTCTATGTCCGAAATCAGAGCGATCGGGTCGTTGGCGTGAGCGGCCCAGTCGATCTTCGAGCCCTCCACCATCAGAAAAAAGCCGTCCGGGTCTTTGGACAAAATATTGACGGCCGCCTGAGTCATGTCCGCCAGAGAGGGTTCGGAGGGCGTATTTTCCACCCTGTCCATTTCATAAGACATGCCCAATGCGGCAAACATGCCCCATACTTTGCCCGAAAGATTTTTAAGCCCCTCTTTGTCGGTCACGTAGGAATAGCCTTTTTGCCTGAGCACCGCGATCAGGTCCTCTTTGTCCTCTCTGCCGGACAATCTGCTCCAGCCTCCGCCGAACATCACGTCGATGTTGTTGTACACCTGTTGTTCGGCAATGATCTCTTCCTTGCTTCTGTCGGGATAGTGGCTGGAATAATCGGCTGGCGTAGCGTGCATGATCTGGGAAGTGGCGACGAGTCCCGTGGCTTTCCCTTTGAGCTTGGCCGCTTCCAAAATAGAAGCGACGGGTGTTTTTGCCGGCGTCACGGCTATGAATTTATCGTTGGTTTTGTTGCCGGTAGCCAGCGCGGTTGCCGCCGGAGCGGAATCGGTGATTGCCCCTACGATTCCGTCCGCCTGCCAGTAGGTGCGCATCAGGCCGCTGGCCATTTCGTCCAAGGCCAGTTTTTTGCCAGTGTCGATTTTACCGCTGGCTGAGTCGTAAGCGTTGTACCAACGGGTCAATGTCACTCCGCCCACGCTCATGCCGTCTGGAATAAGCACGATGATGTTTTTGATTTGAGGATTCGGCAGTTTCGCCTTTTCGGAACTGACGGCAAAGGACGGAACTGGAGCGGCGGCGAGCGAAGCCGCCAGCAAACCTGCTATTACTGTTTTTTTACGTTTCTCATCTTCGTTTTCCTCCATAAAAATAAATTTACTTTGAAACGTTTACCGCCAATGGAGAAAAATTGCAGATCAATCGTTCAGTCGGACTTTCACCGTAATCGGGGTTTGATGCCTTGTGTCGTCGGAAAACTTCGCGAGGAACATCGAAACCGAAAACGGCAGGAACGAGTGGCGGCGAACAGAGGTTGCGGAAGCCGAGAGTCCGTTCAGAAGACGCCGCACGGCGTCGGAAGCGGCCTTCATCTGGGCGCAGATGGGACAGGCTTCGCCGGTATGGTCATGCTCGGCGTACAAAAAGCTAAAAAGCCCATCCGTCAAGGACATCGTGAAAAAACCGAAAAGAACGGCCCCTGTTACAAACCGCCGATACCTCAAATTCATGAGCAGATTTCACATTCCTTTTCTGCATCAGAAGCCGGAAAACGGCGTCCAGAAGCTTGTGTCCATCGGTGAATATTCGCTCAAAAAAGAGCCGGTGGCTCTGTCCTCTTCGCGGCTGTCCGCCGTCTCCGCGAAAGACTCGGCCGCGCGGCGGATGCAATCGATGAAACGAAGGCTGAAGAAGAGTGGCACGAACAGTAGCATACCCAGGGAAAGCGCGGCATATCCGCCGCCGTTTTTTTCGCTTTCGACGGCGTATTCCACATCGATCGCCCGGGCCGTCCCCGCCAACCCCATCGCCAGAGCGCCGGCGATCAAACACGACACCACCCTCTTGAGCATTTTCCCCTCAGCTATTTTCTTCCGAAACATTTTCATTGCCCCTTTCATGACGTTCATTTCGATTCTGAACAACGTTTCGTTTCGTCTTTGAAACAGTTCACATTATTGCCCCTTTGTGTCACGCCAAAATCAAAAGGAAGCAAAAATTGCGTAACAATTCAAGAATGGAGCGGCAGGCAGGAATTCAAATCGCAGCCTGTGGTTCGAGAACAGTATTCAGGGAACAATATCCGGCCTTGACACGCTTTTTTTTGAGGAATAGAGTTCTGCTATGCCATATAGATATGCCAGACACCGGAGGGTTGCGGTTATGCTGCGGAATACCGTTTCGTTGCCGCGGAGCGCCCGCGAAAAAATCAAAAAAGCATCCTTTCCCCGCAATTTCCTCCGGGGAGCGTGCCGCGGGAACGCGCCTTCGTTGGGCCCTTTGTCCGGCGCGGGTCGGGGCGCTGACGAAGAAAGCGCCATAAAAATTTGCAGGGAGGGATTCGAGTGAAATACGAAGCAACGGTTTTACGATCCGATGGACAGGCGGAGCGCGTCTTTCTGACCTGGGACCTGTGCGCCGCCGCCGGTTACGCCGGGCGCGACCAGAAGGCCGTCAAGGACCACATCGCGGAACTCGCGAAGCTGGGGGTTCCCGCCCCTTACGCCGTGCCGGCCATGTACTGGATCGAGCCCGGCAGGGTGTTTTCTTTGGAGAAGCTCTTCGTCGTCGGGGAGGCGACCTCGGGCGAGGTCGAGTTCTTCATGGCCCGCGACGAGGGAGGGGACCTCTTCATGACTCTGGCCAGCGACCACACGGACCGCGCCCTGGAGACGGTCTCCGTCTCCAAGGCCAA
>JAISWV010000157.1 GCA_031270755.1 Synergistaceae bacterium | reverse complement strand
CGTTTGGAGATGAAGAGGGCGTCGGGGGAGTCGATGATGATCAAGTCCTCCACGTCCACCAAGGACGTCAGCCGGTTCCGGGAGTCCACCAAACAGCGTTTGCTGCCCTGCATGAGGACGTCGCCGATGGTCGCGTTGTAGAAACCGTCCTTGTCCAGCACCTCGTAAAGAGCGTCCCAGGAGCCCACGTCGGACCACCCGGCCTCCAATACGACCATGGCCACGCGGCGGGCCTGCTCCATGACGGCGTAGTCGAAGGATATCGACGGCAGGGTTTGAAATTCCTCCAGAAAGACGCCGTATCCCTTTTGCGCGACTTGGTGAAGGTCGGGGGACGTGTGCTCCAGCTCCCGATAGAGCGTTCCCAGGGTGAAAATGAAAATCCCGCTGTTCCAGAAATACTCTCCACTTTTCATGTAGCGCTCGGCCGCTTGCAGATCGGGTTTTTCGACGAATTGCCTCACCTCGAAGAACAGCTTCTCCTCGGCGTCTCCGTCTTGCTCCGTTTGCCCGTCGTCGCCGGGCATGGGGCAGTGAATGTATCCGAACCCCGTGTCCGGGCGAGTGGGAGGCACCCCCAAAGTCACCATGAAGCCGGACTTCGCGGCTTCGACCGCCTTGCGCAGTGCCTGTTCGAAGGCGGCGACGTTTTTCACCAGGTGATCGCTGGGGGCCACGATGACCACGTCGTCGTCCGCCGCCCCTTTCGCTTTCAGGGCGCTGCAACCCAGAACGATGGCAGGCGCCGTGTTGCGCGCCACCGATTCCTCGATGAGGAAATCCTCCGGGACCAAGGCCACCTCCCGCGCCTGATAAGAGACCAGAGGCCTCCATTTGCCTCCGGCGACGGCGTAAAGGCGCTCCGGCGGCAGCACGTGCAGCATGCGCGTCACAGTATCCTGCAGCATGGTGTTCCCTTTGCGCAAAGACAAAAATTGCTTGGGCAGTTCTTCCCTGGACCGCGGCCAAAGGCGCACGCCGCTGCCGCCCGCAAGGATGAGGCCGTAAATGTCGGACATTTTCTTCTCCTTTTCTTTACTCTTTCTCTTTCGCCGCGTTTCAAGAATTCAATTTCGGCAGGGTATTCGCGCCCTGAGGCATCAGCCACGTCTTCAGGGCTTTGCCGTGAACGGCGTAGACCTTTTCCAGCGCCTCGTCCAGAGTCCGGGAGATCTTGATCCCCGTTCCTTCCAAAAGATGGGGGGCCATGTCGGTGACAAAGTGAAAGTCGAACCGCTCGGCATCCTGCCCTGTGCAGTACCCCACGTATTTGGCGATGGTAAACTCGCGTCTCAGCTCCACCTCCCGCTCGTCGGAGTTCTTGAATTTCTGCAGCATCATCTGCATCTCCTCGTTGCCGTATCCCTCGACACAGGATGCCATGAGGACGATGGCTCCTCCTGGGCGGGTGGCGTCTTGAGCGTTGAAAAGAGCCTTTGTGGCCTGGTAGAAGTTGATGTCCTTCGGATAACCGCAGGCCGAGGCGACGACCAGGTCCGCGAGCCGCGGGATCGGGATCGCGTCGATGCTGTCGACCAAGTCGCGGCCGGCCTCGTGGGCTTTCTTCCAGTCACCGGCCACGGCCCAGCCGATTTTGCTCTCCCTGTTCATGACGACGTTCAGAAGAAACGAAGGCGCCAGCTTCTCGGCGGCCTCGGTCATGTCCAGATGAATGAGGTTTCCCTCCACGTTGCCGCCGCGGCAAACCAAGTTGCGGCCTTTGCCGGGCGGCGGGTTCAGGGCGAAGGCGTGGTTCGCCATGACGGTCTCGTAGGAAGATATCCCCGGCAGCACCGCCTTTCTTCCGCCTCCCCATCCGGACATGAAATGGTATACGATGCCGCCCGTGAGAATGACGTGGTCGGCGTCCGCCGCTATTTTATTGATTTTCACCGGCGTTCCGTAGCTGGTCTTGCCGAAATCCTTCATCTCGGCCGTCCTGCTCTCGTGGTCGCAGACCTTGTAGCGCCCGTAAAGTTTCTCGCCCAAGAGAAGTTTGTGTTCCTCCGGCGTGTGGGAGCGGTGTGTCCCCGTGCCGACCAGAAAGAAGATGTCCTCGTCTCTCACCCCGCCTTTTTTGACCTCGTCGACCAGAATGGGGAGGTAAAGAGAGGGATGCTGCCATGCCCGCGTCAAGTCGCAGACGACAATGCAGACCTTCTCCCCAGGCTTCATCTTTTCGTCGATGCGCGGGCTTCCAATGGGGTTGGCCAGGGCCTTTCGGATGGCCTCTTCCTCCGTGGCGGCGCTGGGCACCTCCCGACTCTTCAAAACGCCCAAAAGATTTTCGTCGGGGATATCGATTTCCATTTTTTCTTTGCCGAATTTCAAGTCGTATACACCCAAATTCAATCCCTCCTTTATGTAGTTGTTATTGTACTCTAAAAAATTTTCTTGGATCGTGGCCGGCGATGGAACTGGTAAATCTGCAATAGAGCAACAAGGTATTCGACGGCGCACGGGTGTATAATACCTATACGATCGAAAAAGAAGCCGACGGCGTTATCGGCTCCTTTTTTTGGCATTTTTGGCATTTGGGGCATACCTAGGCGGAGGGAGTTGAAATTCGGTGCGTTTCGTGCAACCCAGCGCTGCAAAGTTGAATCTGTCTCTGCGGGTGACGAAAAAACGCGGGGACGGTTATCATGATATCGTGTCGGTGTTTCTGCGCCTGCCACCCCTGGAGACGCTCTTGATTTCGGCCCGCGCCGAAGGAGACGAGGTGCGTGTGTATGGCGTCGATATCGGCAAAGAAGGCAAAGACAAGGAGAACGGAAACGAAAATATCGTCGCCCGCGGCCTGATGTACGCGAGAGAGGCGGGGTACGAGATTCCCTTTCTCGACGTGGAAATCCTGAAGACCCTTTATCCGGGCTCGGGGCTCGGGGCCGGCAGCGGCAACGGAGCCGCGATTTTGCGCTGGCTTGCGGGAGGCAACGGGTTTGCGAAGGAGCATCGAGACGATTTGTCGTGCTTGGCGTGGCGGGACGTGGCTTTGAAAATGGGGGCCGACGTTCCGTTTTTGTTTTCTGAAATTCCCCTGGCCTTGGTTTCGGGAATAGGGGAGGTCATCGAGCCTTTGGAGCCTTTGAATTTGAAGCCGCGGCTTCACGCATTGATCGTCTTTCCGAGCTGGAGCGTGGGAACGGGAAACGCCTATAGCCAATTGGACCGCCGGTGCGGAAGCGTCTATCCTCTGGACGAGACCGCGGCTCGAACCGAGGCGGAGAATTTGTGCCGAAAGCTGCGCAGCGGAGAACGCGTGGGACTTTTGCCCAACGATTTTACCCCTGGACTCCTGGAAGAGTTCCCCGACTATGGTAAGCTTTTCGACGTCTTCGAGAAGAAAGGCAGTTGCGCTTGGGGAATAACCGGCAGCGGGGGAGCGGCATTCGCGCTTTCCTCGGAGGCTTCGAGCCCTCTCGCCTTCCAGTGGCCTTTGGAGATGAGGCAGGTATTGTCGGTGGTCGTGTCTTGAAGTTTTCTTTACACTTTACGCCGAAAAGCCATGCGAAAAAGTTATACGAAAAGTTATACGAGTGGAAAAGAGGTTTTTGCCTTGCGTGATAAATGGCGGATTGCCGCGTTCCTTTTGTGTTCTTTCACGTTTTTTGGGGGCTTTGCCGGAGTTGGGCTTGCCGAAAATGCCGGGAAAAATGAGATAGCGCTTTCCACACTGTTCCAGAGGCGTTCCTGGGCTGCCATGAACGAGGTGTATTTGGCGAATTCGGCGAAAAGAGAACTTACGGCGGCAGAGCACGCTTTGATGGCCAATGCGCTGAGAATTCAAAACAAGTGGGACGAGGCGGTTGCCATACTGGAAAAGCACGCGGCTTCCTTTCCCGTGGAAGTCAGGCCCTATGCCGACATGACTCTGCTTTTGGGGTACGAAAAGCTCGGAAAACATCCAGAGGCTTTGAAACTCGCGGCTCGGATGGAAAAAAACGCTCCGGAGGAATTGCGTTATTACATCGCTTACGCGCAGTTCCGCCTGCTGGGAGACAGCGACCCCGACGGAACGAAAAAGGCCTTGAACCGGATGCTGGAGACGGCGGAGACGAAGGAACGCAAGATCTCGACCCTCGTTCGCCTGCTGGAATTGACGGAGGACCGAAGCACCAACGCCTTGAAGCTGCTGGAGCTGCAGCCCACAAATAAAGAGGCTTACGATGTACTGGCCGCGCGCCCCAAACCTTGGTCACCGGCTGCCACTCTAGCGATGGGAGAACACGCCTATCTCAAAAACGACTATAAGACCGCCATAGCCCTTTTCGCCGCCATTCCTCAGAATACGGCAGGCTGGAGAAAAGCCGCGTATTATCGCGCCTATTCGCTGGAAAAAACAAAACGTTACGCCGAAGCGCTGAATTTGTGGGGAACTTTGGCGCTTGCGGGAAACGGTTACGCGGAAAGCTCCGTCCGCCGTATTGCCGCGCTTGCGGGAAAAGCCGAGAAGGCGAACGCCGTCGCCGTGCTGCGCAAAGTGGTCAAAGGACGTAAAGGCAAGGTTCAAGCCCGCGCAATGTACGCCCTTGCGGGGCTGCTGGACGCAAAGGAAGCGAAAAAGATCGAAGAGGGTTTGATGCAAGCTTACCCAGATTCTATCAATACCGTCAAGATCTTATGGAAACGAGGCTGGGATTCGTGGAACGCCGAAAAGTTCCAGGACGCTTTACGTTGTTGGAAACGGGCTTACGCCCCTGGGCTGGACGCCGCATGGGAGCCACGAGTTCTTTACTGGATCGGGGCGGCTCAAATGTCCTCGGGGCAAAAGCAGGAAGCCGAAAAAACGTATTCCACCTTGGCCCGCAGTCACCCTTTATCCTGCTACACGTTTTTGGCCAAGCCCGATGCCGTCGTCCTGAAGGACGGGGATCCCCCGGGGCTGGGCTCCAAGCCGACGCTGCTGGAACAATGGGGGTTCGTTTACTACGCAAAGCTGAAGATGCAGCGCCCCAAGGCCTCGGCCCAAGATCTGTACCGTTCCATCGAACTTTCCGAATGGCTGGGCGAAGAGGACGGGGCTTACGCTCAGGCCCGTCTTTTGTCGCGTTATTTCGCGTCGGGAACGACGCTTTACCGTAAAGGATTGCAGTACCTCTACCCGCGCCCTTTCAAAAAGCAAGTGGACATGGCCTCTCGACAATACGATGTGGAAGACAACTTTGTGTGGGCCGTCATGCGGCAGGAAAGCGCTTTTAAGCCCGCCGCGACCAGTTGGGCCGGGGCGTCGGGTCTGATGCAGCTGATGCCCGGGACGGCCAAAGACGAGGCGAAACGGATCGGTCTTCAAAAGTACGATATCTACGACGTTACGGACAACATCAACATGGGAACAGCTCACTTGGCGCGTTTGGCCAAATCTTTCGACCGCCCGGAGTGGATCATGGCCGCCTACAACGCGGGAGCCGGGAATGCCCGAAAATGGCTGGCGGACGGAAAGCGGGACTTGGCCGCGGACTTTTGGATCGAGCAGGTGCGTTTTGACGAGACCTGCGACTACGTGCAGAAAGTTTTGGGTAACCTGGAGACGTATCGCTTGCTTTACGGCGGGAAAGACGCCGCGGGAAACATCTCTGCCGGCGCCGGCAGGGCGCTTGCCGCGAACGTCGGCGGCATGAAAAAAGCCGATTGAGAAGCGATGGAAGGATTTTGGCATTGGCATTGGGATGCCCCGTCTTTTTATCGAAGAACCCTGTCGCGTATGTCGCCGGAAGATCGAGAACGCGAACTCGGCAAAAAAATTCCCTATGCGTATTCTTTGAGCGCTTTGAGCTCTTTTTTTTTCGAAACGGGGAATCGTCAAGGGTGGCTGCGCGACGAGAGAGTAAAAGATGGAGTAAATGATAGAGTAAATGAAGGAAAAACAATCGTGCTGGCTGTTTCCGGGGGCGGAGATTCCATGGCCCTTTTGTGGTTGTTCCGCACCTTTTATGAAGGGAAAGTCGTCGTTGCGCATTTGGAGCATGGCATACGCGGCGAGGACTCTTTGTCGGACGCGCGTTTTGTGGAGAAAATGGCGGCCCTTTGGGGGTTGGAAGCGAAAATTCGGCATCTCGACGTGCCCAGGCTGCTGAAGAAAGGCGAATCTTTGGAGGCCGGAGGCCGGCGATTGCGTTACGCGTTTTTGGAGTCCGTCGCGAAAGAGTGCGCTGCTTTGGGCGTCGCTTTGGGACACAACAAAGAAGACGTCGCCGAAACCGTTCTGTTCAATTTATTGCGCGGTTCGGGCGTCCGAGGCGTTGCGGGGATGCCCGAACGGCGGGGGATTTTTTTCCGGCCGCTTTTGAGCTGTTCGCGCGAATTTTTGCGGGCCCTTTTGAACTGCCGAGGAATCCAATGGCGGGAAGATCTATCGAACTCGGATAACGACTGCACGCGCAACTTCATACGCAACGAGTTGCTGCCGCTTGTCGGCAAGAAAATCAACGCAAGAGCCATCGATCACCTGGTGGCGTTTGCCGAAGAAATGCGTTATTATCGTGAAGAAGAAGAAGCCTGCGGAGCCGCTCTCCTGGATGCTGCGAAGATCGACGACCGGGAACCGCATGGAGTGGAGGGCGGAGAAGGCGGTATGTGGAGTGTCGATCGTGAAAAGCTGCGGGCCCTTTCCCCCCGGGAGAGGGCTATTTTGGTGCGCGAGGCCGGACGCCGTTTCGAAGGCCGGGCGCTTTCCCGGGAGCGGGTCCGTGTGTTGACCCGCTTGATGGAAGGGCGGGGGAAATTTGAATTTCAGTGGGAAAAGGGAGTGTCAATTTGGGGAAGCAAAGATAGGATAAGCTGGGTGAACGTCGGTATAGATGAAAAGATGAAAAGATGAAAAATCGAAAAAAAACGATCGGGGAGCGGCTGTAAGGGGAGTGGTCGTAATATGGAGAGAATGGAGCCCGACTACAGAATAGGCAAGGTGTTGTTTTCCGGGGGTGAGATCGGCGGCCGAGTGAAGACGTTGGCGGACCAAATCGTGTCCGAGGTGTCGGGACGCGATTTGCTGGTGGTGGGGATATTGAACGGAGCCGTGATTTTTCTCTCGGATCTGGTGCGCCGTATGCCGGCGGAGCTCAATATCAAAATGGATTTCATGTCGATCTCCTCCTATGGTAACGCGACCACCAGCAGCGGAGCCGTGCGGATTCTCAAGGACGTGAACAGCGACATCGAAGGACGGGACGTCCTGATCGTCGAGGACATCATCGATACGGGACTGACGTTGTCTTATCTTTTGAATATCATGTATACTCGTAAACCGGCAAGTCTTCGTACCTGTGTCTTGCTGGACAAACGTGAAAAACGGAAAGTCGCGGCCAAGGTCGATTATTGTGGATTTGTCATTCCCGATGTCTTCGTGGTGGGCTATGGTTTGGATTATGGAGGAAAGTGGCGGCATTTGCCGGACATATGCGCGGTGGAGTGTTAGGTCTTTCCATATTGACGGAGGAAATTGAGGAAATTATGGAGGAAATGACGCGGGAAGCGCCCGGCAAAAATGGTCAAGTTTCAGTGTGCTCATTGACCGGTCCCTTATGTTAGAATCACAAAGTTGGCTTTTATACGGAAGATTGGAGAGGCGGCGATGCTTTGGGGCGGGTAGTGAAGAATCTGGGTTTGTACCTGATTCTTATCGTTTTGGTGGTCAGCCTGGTGAACATGTTTCTAACGCCGGCTCAAACTCAGCAGCAATATATCGAGATCAGTTATACTTCATTTTTGTCGGAACTGGAAAGAGGGCGTGTCAATACATTATTGATAAGAAACAACACGCTGCCGGGTGAATCGAGTTCCGCGACGCTGCGCGGCGAGTTGAGAGACGGCAGCAGATTTTTGACTTACGGAGTGGACGTCGGCAACTTGGCGGCGGAAGCGGCGAAGAAGGGGGTCGTCGTGACTATCGAGGCGCCTCAGAAAACGTCTTGGTGGGTTACGATTCTGTCTTCGCTCTTTCCCACGCTTTTGTTGATTGGAGTGTGGGTTTTCTTCCTCTACAACATGCAGGGCGGCGGGGGCAAAGTCATGTCCTTCGCGAAGAGCAAGGCGAAATTGTTTCTGGACAACCGCCCGAAGGTCACGTTTGCGGATGTGGCCGGCTGCGACGAATCGAAGGAAGAGCTCCAGGAGGTCATTCATTTTCTGAAAGACCCGGCGAAGTTTACCCGACTGGGAGCGAAGGTTCCAAAGGGCGTCTTGTTGCTGGGACCTCCCGGCACCGGGAAAACGCTTTTGGCCCGCGCTGCGGCCGGAGAGGCGGATGTTCCGTTTTTCAGCGTCAGCGGTTCCGATTTCGTCGAGATGTTTGTGGGCGTAGGCGCGGCTCGTGTGCGTGACCTCTTCGATCAGGCCAAGAGGTATCAGCCCTGCCTTATTTTCGTCGATGAAATGGACGCTGTGGGTCGCCACAGAGGGGCAGGACTTGGGGGAGGACACGACGAGCGCGAGCAAACTTTGAACCAGCTCCTTGTGGAGTTGGATGGTTTTGATGACTCCAGCAGTACGATTTTGATCGCGGCGACGAACCGCCCGGACATTTTGGACCCTGCGCTGCTTCGTCCGGGACGTTTCGACCGCCATATCGTGGTAGACCGCCCCGATGTCAACGGACGCGAGGCAATTCTCAAGGTGCACAGCAAGGGCAAAAGGATCGAAAACGATGTGGAGCTCGGAGTATTGGCGCGCCGGACGCCGGGTTTCGTGGGAGCCGACCTGGCAAACCTGGTCAACGAAGCGGCGCTTTTGGCCGCACGCCGCAATAAAGACAAAATTGGCATGGATGAATTCGAAGAAGGAATCGAGCGCGTCATGGCGGGACCTGAACGAAGAAGCCGCCTGATCAGCGACAAAGAGAAAAAGATCATCGCGTACCACGAAGTCGGGCACTCGATTGTGGCGAGTAAGCTGCCCGACAGCGACCCCGTGCATAAGATCTCGATCGTGCCCCGCGGACATGCGGCGTTGGGTTATACGCTGCAGCTGCCTGAAGAAGATCGTTTCCTCGTTTCCCGGACAGAAATGCTGAATCGCATCAGCATCTTGCTCAGCGGGCGCGTCGCCGAAGAACTGACGTTCGGTGACGTCACCAGCGGTGCGGCCAACGATCTCGATCGTTCCACGAAGACCGCCCGCCAAATGGTGACGGAACTGGGAATGAGCGACCGGCTGGGTTTGGTGAAACTGGGACGCAAACACGAGGAGATTTTCTTGGGACGCGACATCTCCGAAGACCGCGATTACAGTGAAGAGGTGGCCTACGCTATCGACCAGGAGGTCAAG
This sequence comes from Synergistaceae bacterium, assembly GCA_031270755.1. Taxonomy (GTDB): domain Bacteria; phylum Synergistota; class Synergistia; order Synergistales; family Aminobacteriaceae; genus JAISLU01. Next base: position 1,975 of record JAISWV010000157.1, on the reverse strand, counting down.
GCGATCGTCGATTCCTGTTATGCCAAAGCGAAGGAAATCCTGATGGAAAACCGTGTGCTTCTGGACAAGATCGCGGGAATATTGTTGGAGCGCGAGACTCTGGATGGAAAAGACTTCGAAGCTCTGATGAACGGGGAAGAGCTTTCCGACAAACCCAGTGAGAAGGAAGCGCAAGAAGGACAAAACGCCGGATCGGAAACGGGGTCGGCCGTACCTGAAACAAACGAGTTTCTAGCATAGCTTCATTCTCATGGCTTCAATCTCGTAGCTTCAATGTTATGGCTTCGATTTCACGGTTTCGACGTCCATAAAAAATTATGAAGCAAAAAAAGTGAAAAAGCCGAAATCGAGGGATGTGTTTCTTCGTATTTTGGCTTTTTGCATAAACAATCCAGGTAAAAAGAATCAAGGGTAGGGATGACATGAGCGGCATGGCAGTAGGCGCGGATATGCTGAAGCTGCCGCTCGAAATAGTCGTCCGTGAACACATGGCCTTTTTTCAAGCGTCCATCGTCCATCGTCCACCGGATGTGTAATCCTTGACACTCTGCCCGGACCATTTACGGAACCGCACGGCACGATCGTCGTTCACTTTGAAGCCTACGGCGATAATCATTTCATTGTATACACCTATAATTTAAGGGAGATTTACGTTTACAAAAAGTCGTCTACCCCGTCGATATGCACGACCTTTTTCGTGGCCGACAGTCTGTTGGCCTCTTCTGGTGAAAGGATGCTCATCTTCGTTACCTTGAAATTCGAAAAAAAACGGTGCGCATTTTCGATGTATTCGAGTCCCATGTCCACCAGGTTGCCCGCTTCCACTGCCTTCATGAGAGCGCGTTCGTATTTGGGGAAATTGCCTGCGACAATGGCTTTGAGCGCATCGTTTTCGTGTTTTTTGAAATCTGCGTAATCCTTTCGTATTTGAAGAGCGGCCATGCGCTGCTCTTTTTCGACGGCTTCTTGCCCGGAGATACGGTCATTCACTATCTCCATCATCAGACGTTCCTTCTCTTCATCGGGAAGGGATGAAGTTACCGTTTTCTCAAATTCCTCTGCCCTCTCCGCCCGGCGTTGGGCGTCTCTTTTCATGAGGGCTTCTATTTTCTTGTCCACGTCTTCTTTCGTGAGATAGTCCAGGATTTCGGAATTCGTCAAGATTCCCCTTAACATCGTTTCTGCTTTTGCCATTTACGCTCTACCTCCTCCGTATCGATTTTGTCAATCTTTCGTTTCTCGTTTCAAAAGACGCTCCACCAGTTTTTGTTTTACCAAATCGGATTGTTTTCCCCCGGGCCCGTCGCCAAAAAAAGTCCACGCCTCGAAGTAAAACATACCGGTTTTGATCTGCTCTTCGATGTAGCCGATGCCCTGTCTGACGCGCTTGGACTTGGGAGACGACGGGTGCAGGGTCGGCAGTAATTCCTTCAATCGGTTCCACATACGATAATTGAAGATTGTCGATGCGATAGACCGTCGGAGAATGGGGCCGGGACCACTATCGCTGTCCAGCATATCCAATATGACTTTGTTGAGGTGTTTCGCTTGCTGATCCTCAGGCAGCTCCGCAAGCGGAACCGATGGACCGCCCCTCACAGAGGCGGAGATGTTATGCGCGGCCGTCTCCAGGACCCTGTCCATGATGATCTCCCTCAGGTGTGTTTCGTCCCGAACCTCCGAGATGTCGAAAGGTTTTGGTTCTTTCGGCAACAACTCCCACAATGTCTCCAGATCGATGCTTTCTTCTCTGAAAAGCTGCCGCGAGCGTCGCGCTTCAATTTCTTTTTTGGCCGACTCCTTTACCACGCTATGGGCTAGCGCATCCAATACCTCGTCTTTCATTCCGCATCCCTTCCTTATCGTTCCCCGCTTGACTGCGCAAACAGCATAGGGAAACAGTCAATTCGTTCTGGTACTATATCATAACTTCCTCGACCTGTAGGGTGTAGATCACTGCTGTCAACTTAAGATT
>JAISWV010000151.1 GCA_031270755.1 Synergistaceae bacterium | reverse complement strand
AAATAGGCAAATAGCCACCGTTTGAACGGCTTGAAAAAATACAAGGACATCGACGGATTCTATGGCGCTGGCGGCATGGAACGCCTTCCCAATCAGTGCTTCCCTTGATCCTTTACCTTGCGGGAAGCGCTTTTGCCGTTCTCTTCCGGTCTCTGCGCTCGACGGCCTCCGTCTTGAAAAACGTCATGAGCTCGTTCATTTCATCCGCCAGGTCGGACAGTTCTTCCGAGCCGAGGGCTATGCGTTCCGCGGAGGAGGAGATATCCCCGATGGCGATTCGGATCTTTTCGCCGGTGTTGGCGGTGGACTGGACCTTTACGGAAATGTCCTGCACAGCCGAGGCTATTTCCTCGCTGGACGCCGCCTGTTCTTCCGAGACCGCCGCCAGGTCTTGAGTCGCGGCGGAGATTTCCTTCAGATAGCCCAGCATGACCTCGATGACCTGCTCCGTTTCCTTCGAGAGGTCTTTCGCCCCGTCGGACTCTTTGGCGTTTTCCAGGGACATGCTGACCACCGTCTCCAAGTCCCCGGTGATGGTGGAGGCCAGGTCCGCGATGTTCTTCGCGGCTATGTTGCTTTCCTCCGCCAGCTTGCGGACTTCTTCCGCGACGACGGCGAACCCGCGCCCGGCGTCTCCCGCCCGTGCGGCTTCGATGGCCGCGTTGAGCGCCAGAAGGTTCGTCTGGTCCGCGATACCGCCGATTTGCGAGACGAAGTCCTGTATCTGCCGGGTCCTCTTGCCGAGTTCCTGAACGGACTTGGCCGTCGCCGAGGCGTTCCGGGCTACCGCTTCTATGCCTTCCGCCGCGCGGCGGACCGCGGACATCCCGTTGTCGCCGGCATGCATCGCGTCGTCGACCTTGCCCGCGATAGCCGTTCCTTTTTCCGCGGTGGTCTGCGCTCCCAGCGCGACCTCTCCTACGGAAGAATTGACTTCTTCTCCCGTGGAGGCCAAGGTGTCGAGGTTGGAGCTCATTTGCTCCACGCTGGCGCGGAATTCCTCGACGGTCGCGTTCGTCTTTTCCGCGAGGGACGAAAATTCCTTGGCTGTGGTGGTGATGTCGTTGCTCGCCCCCTGAACGGACCCGATGATGTGGTTCAGGTTGTCCGCCATATTTTGAAGCCCCCGGCCCATAACGGCGAGCTCGTCCTTGCCGGCGGCGGGAAATTTGTTGACCAAGTCTCCCTTCGCGAAACGGTCGACACTTTCTTGAATCTTTTTGATGGGCCCTGTCACCATGCGGGAGATGAAGACGCCCATGAGAAGCCCGATGACCGTCGCGGCAATCGAAGCTGCGAGAATCTTCACGGCTCCTTTTTCGCCCTCGTTGTGGGCCCAAACGTTTCTTTTCTCGCTGTTGTCAGTGAGAATCCGTACAATTTTCTCGACGACGGCGATATACTCGTTTTCGGCCGAGCCGATATCGCCGCTGGCCAACAGGCGAGAGAGATAGCCGTCCGGCATGTCCTTGGGGGGAAGCTTCGCTATTTCCAGAGCCTCGTTTTGCTTCACGGTCAGCTTGGAGCTTGTGCGCAACAGCTCTTCGAACAAGACTTTCTCGTCCGGCTGCATTGTCGTCCTGCCATATTGATCCAAGGCATCGGAGATCTTTTTTCTGTTCTCCAATATGACTTTTTCGTAGCTTTCGGACCGCTGCCCGTCCTCTGCGATAGACATATTCAAGATCATACGCCTGTTTTGGATGGCCATGGCTTTCACATCGCTCATGTAGATGGCCGGTTTGGCGTAGTCCTCAAACGTCGAGTCCATGACCTCGATGATGGTTTTGCTCGTAGAGTATCCCGTAAACGCCACGATCAACAAAAGGAAAATCATGGTAAAAACGAGCATTAAAGCCTTCGTCGCGGTCTTGAGGTTTTTAAACCATTGCATAATGCACATCTCCATTCATGTTTGGGTCTTACTCGATGAAATTTTGCTGCTTCTTGTTTTATGATTTTAACCCCGAATTTAATTCGAAGTATATTAGGCGTATTATGGAAAATGGATTCGCCGTTAAGCTGATTTGGCTTGAATACTGTAAAAATTGATAACGTATCATATCGATCGTGTGTTTAACAATATAGAGTGACGTTGCGTCAAATCCAAATTGCTTTTGAACGCAATAAAGGAAATGAAAAGGGGTATAATCGCTTTGTCAAAAGAAGCGGAATTTGCCGATCCGTATAAGTTTAAGTGTGGAGGAGTGTTCTATGCGCCGGACGCCGTCGAGCGGCAGATGCGGAGAGCCGCCGGATACCGGGTGGAAAAAAGGGGCGGTGCTGTTCCTGGCGAGTCAGAACATCTCTTTGTTCGGTTCGGAAGTAGTCGGTTTTACGATCTTGTGGCACGTCACCCTCGCCACTTCCTCCGGAAAGTGGATGATGTGGACGATTTTGTGCTTGATGCTGCCCCAGGTGGCGATCTCTTTACACGCCGGCGTTTGGGCGGACCGGTACGACAGAAAACGTATCATCGTCCTGTCCGACGCTTTCATCGCCGCCGTGACGCTGGTTCTTTTCGGCGCGTTTTTCGCGGGATGCGGAAGTCTCGAACTGCTGCTCGCCGCAGGCACTCTGCGCTCTTTGGGAGGCGGCATTCAGGCTCCGGCGGTCAGCGCCTTTCTTCCTCAGATCGTCCCGAAGGAACAGTTGACGAAAATCAATGGAATCAATCAGGCGTTACGTTCGCTGTTTTCTTTTCTGGCCCCGGCCTTTGGCGGAATCTTGCTCGGTTTCGCGGGTATCACGTGGGCGTTTTTACTGGACGTCGTCACGGCGGCAGCGGCCATAGCCATTCTGCTCTCGATCGAAGCAGACCGGCTCCCGCCGCGGGAAGCGCGTTCCGTTTTTGGTTTTTTGAGGGAACTCCGGGAGGGGATCGTCTTCACCCTTTCCCATCCGGTTCTCAAATACCTGGTCCTTTGTTACGGCGTTTCTTTTTTTCTTATCTCGCCCGCGGCTTTTCTGACTCCGGTGATGATCGAACGAACATTTGGGAACGAGGTTTGGCGGCTGACCGCCAACGAACTCGTTTGGGCGGCAGGGAGTTTTGGGGGCGGATTTTTCGTCGCCTCCCGCGGCAAATTCGCCGATAAAGTGCGCACGATCTCCTATTCATTGATTGCTTTTGGCGTTCTCTTCGGTTTGTTGGGCATGTCCCGGACTTTTATTTTTTATCTGTCCGTGATGGGGTGCGCGGGGTTTTTCGTGCCGATTTTGATGACCGCCGAGACGGTCTTGATTCAGGAAAAGGTCGAGAACGCCATGATGGGGCGTGTCTTTTCGATCATACAATTGATCTCCGGAGGCGCCATGCCCTTGGGGATGATCGTATTCGGGCCGCTGGCCGATTGGACCTCCATCGAGAGCATTCTGACCGTCACGGGGATTCTACTTGCCCTGGTGGGAATGATGTACGGCCGCCTCGCGAAAGAGCAAACCGCGCCGCCGGCGTGATTCGCTTGCGAACCCAAGCGGAGCGTTTTTTATGGAGGAGGGGGTATTTTGGGGGAAAATTTATACGATATAGCGATATGCGGGATTGAAATTACCGCCTTTTCGCTGATACTTTCCAAATTTACCGATATCGAATTTGAGACCTTTCTTTCTTGGATAGCGTTGCTTTTTATATTCCTCTCCTGTCCCGCCGTGTTCGTCCGCGTTTGGAGAGGCGAAGTTTCTATGTGGTTAGGGTGGTTGAGCCTTGCGGTGTTGCTCGGTTTGCTGCTGTGTGCCTTTGCGGTTCCACGTGTCGCATGACGTGGTCGTGGAATAATTTCCGCCAAACAGGAAGGTAACCCGAATCGTAACCGCGGGGCCGTCCACGCCGCCGTTCCGGAGTTCGCGAATCTGGGACGCGGCGTAATCCGAGCCCGCGTTTTCCATTGCCGCGTCGTCGCCGGCGTAACGGTCGAGTATCGTCTCCAGTTTCGCTGCACGGAGCAGCCCGATATCTCGACGATGCCCCGGATTTGTCGGGCCCTGAAAATGGGCATGATACCGGCGATGACGGGGGTGCGAACGCCAGCCCCGCGACCGCTTTTTTCTTTGAAACAAAGGCGTGCGCCATCAGGCGTTCGATTATTGAAACGCGTTCAATTCAATGGGAAGTCACTTTTCGGCGATGGCCCTTCGGGCAGTGTCCACGATGGCCCTCGTCGCGGCGGAGAAGATGAGGGTATCCATGGAGTAGGCGAAAAAGGTGAATCCCTGTGCGAGTCTTTTTTTCATTTCCTCTGGAGAGGAGACGAAAATACCGGCGATTTTGCCCGATTTTTTGCAGACCGCCAAGATCTTGTCCACCGCCTCGACCATTTTAGGGTGGAACAGATCTCCCGGAATCCCCAACGACAGCGACAAATCGTAGGGCCCCACGAAAATCAGGTCGATGCCCGGTATGGACGCGATTTCATCCACGTCCCCAACGGCCTGCTCCGTTTCGCATTGAACCATACGCAGCAGGTCGGAGTTGGCTTCCGCGATGTAATCGAGAATGGGTGCGCTTCCGTACCCGGCGGCCCGGGTGGGGGCAAAACCCCGGCAGCCGAGAGGGGGGTACAGTGTGGCGTCGATGAAGGACCGTGCCGTCGCCGTGTCGTTCACCTGGGGGGCCAGGACGCCGCTGACCCCGATGTCCAGCGTGCGCAGAACGGTGGTCCTCTCCACGTTGGGCAGGCGGGCCAGGACGTTCATGCCGGTCCCCTCCGCGGCCCGTATCTGCCCCATGATCGAGTTGGGCGCGCCCGGGGCGTGTTCCATGTCGAGAATCACGAAATCGAATCCGCTGCGCCCGATGATCTCCACCGCGTCGGTGCTGTCCATTCCCGCAAAGGTCCCCAGTGCCGTTTCGCCCTTCAGTAATTTTTTCTTCAATGCCGAACGAATGACCATCGCTTTTCGTTTCCTCCCGAGTTTCTTTTTGCGCTTCTTTTTTGAACGCCCGTCAATGACCGTACTCCCCCTGAGCTTGGATGCTTACGGAGAAGCAAGGTCGGTGTCGTTATTTTTTCAGCAGCGAAGCCGCTTTCTCGATATGAACCTGCAGGTCGTCCAAGGTCTTTTGCAGTTCGTTTTGCTCGGCGCACTTCTCGATGAGCTGCGTCAGCGTGGGTAGCATCAAGCGCGGGTTCTCCTCCAAGCGCTCCTGAATCGGGGCCTTCTCCCAATAGCTTTGACGGTAAGTGGCCAAGGTGACCATCCGTCGGATAGCGGCGACGAGAATGAGCTCCGGCAGCCAGTTGGTTCCGCCCTTTGCAGGGACCGGCGCGGGCCGTTTGGGCAGCTCGTCGAACAGGTGCTGTTCGACCAAGAAATCGAGCAGCAGGCCCAGTCCCAGGTAACGGGTGGTCTGCAGCATCTCGGAGTCGCCCAGCACCTCTTTGATCCCCGGGAAGTGCTCCAGGGGCATTTCCTTGCAAAATATCTGATTGAGGGCGGGGGTTCTCTGCGTGTTCTGGTACTGCGTCAGAGCGTTGTTCAAAATGATCTTTTCGCTGCTGGTCAGCGGGTTTACCAGGTGAAGAGCCGCCTGGATGAAATGGAAAGTGGAAACCAAAGGCGTCATGTCAGGCTGCAATACGCAGATAATCTTCACATGGTCGTCCGTTTCGAAGAGAAACAGATCCATCCCACTCGCGCGATTTTGCACCGTCGTATCGATTTTCACCGTATCTTTCGCGTCCTTTACATCGTCCACACTTTTCAGCCTCCTTCCTTAGTTTTTAAATATTAACACAGCGTCTCCAGAATTTCCGCGCCGCGGGTGAAAAAGATAGTTGGGTATGGCTCAAGTCGACGCGCTCTCCCCGGCGAAGTTTCTTTTTATCCGCCGGTAGACGAACAGGAATAGGGAAATCGCGACGAAGCTGCCGCAAAAAGCGGCGAAGGACTGAAACCACCAGATGTGGGAGAGATCGAAGTACGTGGCGAAGACCCAGGCAGCGGAGACGCGGAAAACGATGCTGCGCATGAGCTGAGTTATCGTTCCGAAGATGGAGTACCCCGTCCCGACGAAGAAGCCGCAGACGAGCGGAACCAGAGCGCCGAAGGGGTAGGCGGGCACGGACGCGCGGATGGCTCGGGCCGCCATCGCCTCGATTTCCGGCAGAGGCCTGAAAAGATCCAAGAAAAGCCACGGATAAGAGTAGATCACCGCTCCCATGGAGCACATCAAGGTAAACGCCAGGAAATACGCGGCCTTGAAACCCGAGAGCATTCTTCCCGGGTCCCGCTTTCCATAGTTGAAGGCGATATAGGGAACCAGCGCGGAGTTGATGCCCTGCACGAAGTTGAAGGCCAGTTCCTCCACCCGCAGCCCCAGCATCCAGGAGGCCACGGCCCGGTGCCCGAAGGTCGACAGGATCTTGTTGACGCTACCCATGCCCAGGGCGATACTGGCCGTCGTCAAGGCCACGGGAACGCCGATCCACAAAATATTTTTCCAGTAGGCCGTCAGCTGCTCCCGGGGAAAAAGCCACGGAGAAACCACGATGCCGCTGGTTTTTCTCATACGCCGTATCAGGTAAAGAGACGACGCGATGCGCGATATCCAGGTGGCGATGGCCGCACCGGAGATGCCCCATCCAAAGGTAAAGATGAAAAGGGGATCCAGGAAAATGTTGATGATGTTGGCCAAAGCGATGGCCTTGAAAGGGGTCAACGTGTCGCCCTGAGCGCGGAACACGGTGTTCGCCACGTAGGTGAAGCCCATGAAGGGCATCATAATCGGCATCCACAAATTGTAAAGCCAGCAAAGCCTGAGCAGCATCGGCCCCCCTGCCGCGCCGGCTCCGATGCCGGCAAAGACCGCGTTGGAAAACCCCGGTAAAATCAACGGCGTTGAGATCAAGCAGAAAACGTAAAGCAGCGCCAGCGCACTGCGGGCCACGTGCCGCGCCGAGGCGAGGTCTCCTTTTCCCAAGTTGCGCCCCATGAGGGCGGCGGAACCTCCGGCCACGCACTCCAGCATGGCGAAGATGCACTGATTCACCGGCCCTGTAAAGGACATTGCGGCCATGGAAAACTCTCCCAGCCACGAAACGAAAATCGTATCCACCAGGTGCAGAAGACTGTTGAAAACAAAAAGCCCAATCGACGGGATCGCAAGCTTCAAAATCGCCTTCACCGGCGCGTCCTTTCCAAGGTCGGCGCGACCGTCGAAAAGGCCATTCCACATACTCGCTTTCTCCGAATTTCCACTTATTGCCATACCCACAAAAACGCCCCCCCATTACTTCTTAACAAGCAGTATAATCCGAAAGCACAACTTGGCAAGTTGCACGATCAAGTCTTATTTCAAGTTTTATTGAGAAAATAGAGAGAAAAGAGAGAGGAGAGAAGACTTGTGAAAAAAGTCAAGAAAAATTGTTTTTGGGGAATGGCGCTCGTGTCTGTGTTTGCTTTGGGCGTGTGCGGCCCTGCGGCGGCGAAAGACACTCTGGTAATCGCCGACCAGTATGACGCCGTGACCATGGACCCCCTCGGACACGAGCATCCCGCCACCGCTCGAGCTTGTAACGCGCTTTACGACACACTGATCTACCGGGACCCCCTTAGCGGCAACGCCGCTCCCGGCTTGGCCGAGTCGTGGGAATTTCTGTCGGGCAGGTCGTACAAGTTCCACCTTCGAAAAGGCGTCAAATTTCATAACGGAGAAGAGATGAAGGCAGAAGACGTTCGGTATTCTTTCATGCGGTCGAAAGCGGACGAGCACGGCCGGAACGTGGAAAACGCGGAGGTCCTGGACGACTATACCGTCGTCGTCCGCCTGCGGGACGTGGATTACTCTTTCTTTCTCTCCCTATCCGACAACTGGAGCTCCATCGTCAGCAAAAAAGCCGTCGAGTCCGCCGGCGACAGCTACGGCATGAACCCGTCGGGAACGGGACCCTTCAAGCTCGTAAGCTGGCGGAAAGGCGACAGGTACGTTCTCGAACGCTTCGACGATTATTGGGGCCCCAAACCTCGATACAAGACCCTCGAGGTTCGTGCCATTCCAGAGCCCTTGCGCCGGGTCGCCGAGCTGGAATCCGGCGGTCTCGACATCGCTTTTCCCATCGCGGACGAGAACGTGAAACGCATCGAAGAAAACGGCAAACTGACCCTTTACCGCACCCCCCAGAGCTCCGTGGGGTACATGGGGTTCAACTTGAAGAAAAAACCTTTCGACGACATTCGCGTCCGCCGCGCTATTTTGGCGGCCCTCGACGTGGAGGAAATTCAAGCGAACGTATGGCGCGGCGCAGGCAAGGCCCCCGGGTCCCTGCTGCCGGCGCCCATCCGATATTCCATCGACGAGGAAATCGCGCCTCACGTTCAAGACGTGAATCTGGCAAAAAAACTCCTTGCCGAAGCGGGGGTGGAAAACCTCAAGCTCGAAATCTGGACCAACGGGTACAAGAAGCGCGTCGACATTGCGGCGATCATTCGAACCCAGCTCAAAAATATCGGCATCTCCGCCGAAGTGAAGGTTCTGGCGTGGGACGTGTACTTGAACCAACTCAAAAAAAACACACACGACCTGTTCATTATGGGTTGGAGGTCTTCCATTCCCGACCCCAATTTTTCCGCCGTCGGCCTGCTTGAAACGGGAGCCGGGCACAACTACACTTTCTTCAGCGACGCAGAGCTGGACGATCTCCTGAAAAAAGGGCGCGGCACACCTGACGGCGAACAACGTGCCGAAATCTACAAAAAAATACAGCTCCGCATCGACGAACAGCTTCCCATGATTTGCCTGTACACCAGCGGGACCGTCATCGGCGCACAGAAATACGTAAAAGGCTTCAAACCGGAGTTCGGTGAAAACTATTCCTTCCGAGAAGTCTTTTTCGAGTGACGACCGCTCTGGAGATGCGTTAGATGCGCGTTCGGGCGACGTATGCCGCCAGGAAAGTCCTCAGTTCGTCGAGGCCGAACCGCTCTTCGCCGGAGGTGACGATGGGAACGTCGACAGACTTCAAGCCGTCGCGGACGTATTGCTGCAGGGTTCCTCGTCTTTTGCCTTTGGAAATTTTGTCCGCCTTGGTGAAAATCACCATGATGGGCCTGCCGCGCTCGAAGAGCCACTCTTGCAGCGCCAGGTCGTTGGCCAGGAGGCCATGACGAAAATCTACCAAGTGACAGACCAGAATGAGAGATTTTCTTTTTTCGACGTAAGAAGACGTGAGCTGCGACCAAGCCTTCCTCTCGGACTTGCTGCGCTGGGCGTAGCCGTAACCAGGCAGGTCCACTAGGCGAAAGAGGCCCGAGTCTCCGCCGGAGTCCACAGAGTAGAAGTTGACGCTTCTCGTCTTCCCGGGAGCCGCCCCTACGTGAGCGACCTTCGCCGCCAAGAGGGCGTTGACCAAGCTGGATTTGCCCACGTTGGAACGTCCGGCGACGGCGATTTCCGGCACGTTTTCGGGGGGAAACTGGGAGGCGTTGAAAGCCGTCGCCGCCACTTCGGTCTTCCAGGGCATTTAGGCGGCCAGGGCTATTCTGAAAACCGTTCCGACTTCGGAGGCGTAGTCGAACCTCATATCTCCCAGAATCTCGCCCGGTATTTCCTCCACGTCCACCTTGTTCGCCTCGGGCAGAATCACGTGAGCGATGCCATACCGCTTGGCGGCCAGGAGCTTCTCGCGGATGCCCCCTACAGCGAGCACTTGGCCCCGCAGCGAAATCTCGCCCGTCATTGCGATGTTGGGGTTCACCTTTCGGCCGCTGACGGCGGAGAGAATGGCCGTGGCCATGGTCACCCCCGCGGAGGGGCCATCCTTGGGAACAGCGCCGTCGGGAACGTGGACGTGAATGTCCACGCCTTTCCAGTTGAAATCTCCTATCCCCAGAGACTCGCCTTCCGCGCGCAAAAAACTCACCGCCGCCCGTGCGGACTCCTGCATGACGTCGCCCAGGTTTCCCGTGAGAGCCAGCTCTCCTTTGCCCTTCATGATGACGGCTTCGATCAGGAGAACGTCTCCCCCGGCCTCCGTCCAAGCCAGGCCCACGACATTGCCTTTCTGCGCGCTCTTCGGGATCTTCGTGTCGTAAAGCTTCGGAGAACCCAGATAATCCTTGAGCTCCGCAATTTTGACGTTGACCGGCAGCTTGAAGTTTTCTCCTTTGTCCGAGGCCTCGATGATTTTTCGCGTGATTTTCCGGGCGATGGTGGAAAGCTCCCGCTCCAGCCCCCGCACCCCCGCCTCCCGCGTGTAGGCGGAAATGACCTTGGACACCGTCGCGTCCGAAATCTTTATCTGAGAGGCACGCAGGCCATGTTCTTTCAAGACCCTGGGAAGCAGGTGCCGCGCGGCGATTTGGGTTTTCTCCTGGTTCGTGTAGCCCGACAGCTTGATGATCTCCATGCGGTCGAGGAGGGGTTTGGGTATCGTGTGTGTCACGTTGGCCGTGGTGATGAACAACACCTCGCTGAGGTCGAAGGGGACCTCCAGGTAGTGGTCCGCGAAGTTGCAGTTCTGCCGGGGGTCCAAGACCTCCAAAAGGGCCGACGCGGGATCTCCTCTGAAATCGTTCCCCAGCTTGTCTATTTCGTCGAGCAAAATGACGGGGTTGCAGCTCCCCGCGCGAGCCAGTTTTTGAATGATACGCCCCGGCAGGGAGCCGATGTAGGTTCTGCGATGCCCTCGAATTTCGGCCTCGTCTCTGACGCCGCCCAGGGAGACGTTGACGAACTTGCGGTCGAGAGCCCTGGCGATGGAGCGGCCCAGCGATGTTTTGCCCACCCCGGGAGGGCCGACGAAACAAATGATCTGGGCTTTCATTTCGTTCCCCGCCTGGCGGCGCACCGCCAAAAACTCGAGAATGCGGTCTTTGACCTTCTCCAGGCCGTAGTGGTCCTCCTCCAGAAGCTTCGCCGCGTGGGAGATGTCCATGTTGTCCACGGTCCGCAAACCCCAGGGCAGGTCGATCAACCAGTCCAAATAGTTGCGCACCACGGCGGACTCCGGGGACATGGAGGGCATCTTGACGAGCCGATCCAGTTCCCGCTGCGCCTTGGCCTTGGCCTCGTCGCTCATGGCGGAACTCGTTATTTTCTTTTCGTACTGGGCGAACTCGCCCCCGTCCTCTCCCCGGCTCTGCCCCAGCTCGTCCTGAATGACGCGCAGCTGTTCGCGCAGGTAGTACTCCTTCTGCTGCTTGTCCACGACGGAACGAACGCGGTCCTGTATGTCGTGTTCCAGCTCCAGGATGTCGATCTCTTCAATCAACATTTTCAAGAGAACGCCCAGAGCCGACTCCAGGTCCGCCGTTTCCAGAAGGTTCTGCTTGGACTCGGGTTTCACGGACAGGTGCGACGCCACGAGGTTCACCAGCTGCCCCAGGTCCTCGATGGCCAGAATGGAGGACATGATCTCGCCTGGAATACGGGGCTGCAGTGCGTTGTAGCGCTCGAAGCCATTCAAGACACGGCGTTTGAGCGCCTCCGTGTTGGGAGAATCCGAGCTTCGCCAGGGCATCGGAGAAAGCCGGGCCTCCAGGACGTCTTCTTCCCTGACGTAATCTTCGATTTTCATGCGGACGATTCCTTCCACCAGCACTTTCGTCGTGCCGTCGGGAATGCGCACCATTTGCAGAATGTTGCAGAGAGTCCCCATGCTGTAAAGGTCCCCGCTCTCGGGGTCTTCCGTATCCATTTTCTTTTGGGCCACCACGAAGACTTTTTTGCTGTGCAGAAGGGCGTTTTCAATGGCCTTCATGGAGCGGGGGCGGCCCACGAAAAGCGGAATGATCACGCCGGGAAAAAGCACCACGTCTCGTATGGGCAAAACGGGATAAATATTGCCGTAATCCTGATCCATGACAATCTCTACCCCCAGGTTCTCCCGTCGTTCTTTCCGCTGCTCCTTCGCTGAATTTTCCGAGGAAGCGTCCATGTCAGGCGACCTCCTTCTCCGTTCCCAGAAGTTCGTAGAGAGGAAGTTTGTTGTCGACGAAATCTGCCGTGATTTCTATGGAGTCCACCTTCTTTTCGGCGGACGGCAGTTCGTAAAGGATATCCAGCATCAGGTTCTCCATGATGGCGCGTAGCCCCCGCGCTCCCGTTTTCTTTTTCACCGCCAGGGAGGCAACCCGGGACAGCGCCTCCGAGGTGAAGTCGAGGCGCACGTTTTCCATGGCCAAAATCTTCTTGTACTGTTTCACCAAAGAGTTGCGCGGTTCCTGCAAGATGCGCAAAAACGCCTCTTCGTCCAGGTCCTCCAGCGCCACGAGAACGGGAATGCGCCCGATCAACTCGGGAATGAAGCCGAAGGCCATCAGGTCCTCCGGTTGAATCTTGCTGACGATCTCATAGCGTTTTTCGGTTCCTCTGTTCGTCAGTTCTCCGCCGAAACCGATGGTGCGCGTGGTCTCGCGCCGCGCGACGATTTCCTCGATTCCCTCGAAGGCCCCCCCGCAGATGAAGAGGATGTTGCTGGTGTCCATCTGAATGAACTCTTGGTGCGGGTGTTTGCGTCCCCCCTTGGGGGGAATGTTCGCGATGGTTCCCTCCAGAATTTTCAGCAAAGCCTGCTGCACGCCCTCCCCCGAAACGTCGCGGGTGATGGACGTGGACTCGGACTTGCGGGCGATTTTATCCATTTCGTCGATGTAGATGACGCCGCGCTCGGCGGCGGACAGGTCGTAATCGGCCGCCTGCAAAAGGCGCACCAAAATGTTCTCCACGTCCTCCCCCACGTAACCGGCTTCAGTGAGTGTCGTGGCATCGGCGATGGCGAAAGGAACGTTCAATTTACGGGCCAGAGTCTGCGCGATCAGCGTTTTCCCGGAGCCCGTCGGCCCTAGGAGCAGCACGTTGCTTTTTTGCAGCTCCACGTCGGCGTCGTGGATGTCGATGTTGTTCTTCACACGCTGATAGTGATTGTAAACCGCCACGGAGACGACGCGCTTGGCCCGATCCTGCCCGATCACGTACTGGTCCAAAAACGCGCTGAGCTCCTTGGGCGTGGAGATCGAAAGCTCGCGCTCGGGCTTTACAGCGCGAGGCGAAGCGATGGCGGTTTTGGTTCGCGGTATGGAAGCGGTCTCGGCGGCGGGTTTCGTTCCCGATTTCTCGTCCGACAGAATGATGTTGCAGAGGTTCACGCACTCGTCGCAAATGTAGACCCCCGGGCCTGAGATCAAGCGATATATTTCGTCCTGGGCCTTTCCGCAAAACGAGCAACGAACCTCCCGCTGCCCGTTGTCGTTCTTGTTCAATTTTTTCATGACACCCTCCAAAATAAAGCGCGTTAGTCAGCGGGTCTCGAAGACCTTATCGATGAGTCCATAGGCCAGAGCCTCGCTCGCCGTCATAAAATTGTCTCTATCTGTATCGGCTGCGACCTTTTCGACCTTTTGCCCCGTGTGGGCGGCGAGGATCCTGTTGATCTGGTCGCGGGTACGCAGAATATTGCGCGCGTGAATCTCGATGTCGCTCGCCTGTCCGCGTGCACCGCCCATCGGCTGATGAATCAGCACTTCCGCGTTGGGGAGGGCGATGCGCTTGCCGGCGGTCCCACCCGCCAACAGCACGGCGGCCATGCTGGCGGCCATGCCCAGGCAGATGGTGGAAACGGGGCTTTTGATGTAC
>JAISWV010000084.1 GCA_031270755.1 Synergistaceae bacterium | reverse complement strand
TCGTTCGCTTTGAGGATGCTCGCCATGATCGCCTCCTGGGTGGCTTTTTCGCGCGGCAGCTCCGCCACTATGCGCCCCTCGCTCATGACGTAGATTCTGTCGCACATCCCCAGCAATTCAGGCATCTCGCTGGAGATGAAAAGGACGGATTTCCCGTTTGTCACGAGGTCGTTGATTATCTTGTATATCTCGTACTTCGCGCCGACGTCTATGCCTCTTGTCGGTTCATCGAGGAGAAGTATTTCCGGTTCGGCGAACATCCATTTGGAAAGCAGAACTTTTTGCTGATTGCCTCCGGAGAGATTGCCCACGTCCTGTTCGATGGACGAGCATTTTACCTGAAGCATTCCCCTGTATTCCTCGGCGACGGCGCGTTCGAGATCGGTGTCTATCTGTTTTCCGGAGCTTACCTTCGCCATATTGGCGAGGGTGATATTGACCCTCACGGCATTGGAGAGTATCAGCCCATTTCCCTTGCGGTCCTCGGTGACGTAGGCGAGCCCGTTTTTTATCGCGTCGCGCGCGTTGTTCAGATGACCCTCGCGCCCGTCGATGAAAATCGCGCCGTCGATGACCCGTCCGTAACTGCGGCCAAAGA
Source organism: Synergistaceae bacterium (assembly GCA_031270755.1). Lineage (GTDB taxonomy): Bacteria > Synergistota > Synergistia > Synergistales > Aminobacteriaceae > JAISLU01. Next base: position 6,166 of record JAISWV010000084.1, on the reverse strand, counting down.
TGCTCATGGCGAGTTCCGTGCGTCCGGCGCCCATGAGCCCGCTGATGCCGACGACCTCCCCTTTTCGAATGTCGAAGGAGACGTCTTCGCATACCAACCGTTCCCCATAAAGCTGATGGCGCACGGTCCAGTTTCGTACCTCGAGCGTTGTTTCCCCTATATTGGGGGTCCGAGCCGGAAAACGGCTGTTCATCTCGCGGCCCACCATGCCCCTTATGATGCGCCCCTCTCCCATGTCGTCGATTCCCTTGGCGAGGGTCTCGATAGTCCTCCCGTCGCGCAGTATCGTTATCCTGTCGGCGACCTGGGAGACTTCGGAGAGTTTGTGGGATATCAGAATGGAGGTCATACCCTGTTTCTTGAAACGCAGCAGGAGGGCCAGAAGTTTCTGACTCTCGTTCTCGTTCAGGGACGCTGTGGGCTCGTCCAGAATGAGCAGTCTGACGTTCTTGGCGAGGGCCTTCGCTATTTCCACGAGCTGCTGTTTGCCGACGCCGATGTCCTTTATCAATGTTTGGGACGACTCCTGAAGCCCGACTATACCGAGATATTCGTCGGATTTCCTCCGCGTCTCGTCCCAGTCGATGTTGAAAGCCGCTCCCCGCTCGTTGCCAAGAAACATATTCTCGGCTATCGTCATGTAGGGGACCAGGGCGAGTTCCTGATGAATTATCACTATGCCGAGTTTTTCGCTGTCCCTTATGTTGGAGAAAAGACATGTTTTTCCGTCGTAAACAATTTCGCCCTCGTAGCTGCCGTGGGGGTGGATTCCGGAGAGGACGTTCATCAGGGTGGATTTTCCCGCGCCATTTTCTCCGACCAGGGCGTGAATTTCGCCCTCCGTCACGTCCATATCCACGTTGTCGAGGGCGCGTACCCCGGGGAATTCCTTGACTATTCCCTTCAATTGAAGCAAAGCGCCGCCCACTCGCCATCCCTCCTGTACGGCGAAAAAACAGCGGGCGGTCAATCGAGTTTCCCGCCCGCCGTATATTACGCCCTTTACGCTCCTGTTTCCCCGCGTTCGTTACTGCGCCAGCTGCGCTTCCGTGTAGTAGCCGCTGTCTATCAGAAGCTCCTTGTAGTTGTCCTTCGTGCAGAATACCGGGTCGCAGAGGAACGACGGGATGATGCCGGTTCCGTTGTCGTAGGTCTCGGTGTCGTTGATTTCAGGGGCCGAGCCCTTCATTATAGCGTCGACCATCTTGACCACGCGCTCCGCCAGCGTGCGGGTGTCCTTGAAAATGGACATGCTCTGGATTCCCGCGAGGATGTTTTTCATCGACGTGACGTCGCAGTCCTGGCCCGTGAGAAGCGGAAAATTGTCCTTCGTGTACCCCGCGCCGACGAGGGCGTTGGTGATGCCGTTGGCCACCGAGTCGTTGGAAGAATAGACCGCGTGGAGCTTGACGCCGTTGGGGCCGTAATTCATGGAAGTTATGATATTTTCCATGCGGGCCTGGGCTCTCTCGGTGCTCCAGCTCGGCGTCGCGCACTGGGCCTGTTCCGTCTGGCCGGATTTCACGACGAGCTTGCCGCTGTCGATGTAGGGTTTCAATATGGACATGGCGCCGCCGAAGAAGAAATTGATGTTGTTGTCGCCGGGGTCTCCCGTGAAGAGTTCGATATTGTACGGCCCCGCGGTGGAGTCGAGTTTCAGTTGGTCGCGTATGAACTCGCCCTGAAGCGTGCCGACCTTGAAGTTGTCGAACGTGGCGTAGTAGGAGACCGCGTCGGTGTTCATGATGAGGCGGTCATACGCTATGACCTTGATTCCCTGGGCTTTGGCGTCGTTCAAAACGGTAGTGAGAGAGCTTCCGTCTATGGCGGATATCACGAGGACCTTGCACCCGCCGGATATCATGTTTTCGAGCTGGGAAACCTGTACCGGGACTTCGTTGTCGCCGGCGAACTGCAGATCCACCTCATACCCGGCCGCCTCGAGCCGCGCTTTCATGTTCGCGCCGTCCTGGTTCCAGCGCTGGAGGCTCTGTGTCGGCATCGACACCCCAATTTTCTCGCCCGCAACCGCAACCGAGATGAAACCCAGGACGAGCGTCAAACACAATACCAATGAAAACAGCTTCTTCATTTTCACACACTCCTCGAGTTTTGATAAATTTTAGAAAACAGCATTGATGACTTGATAAAAGACTATTCCAATTCGCGAAATTTGTCAATTGCGCTTTCAAATAGCGAAATGAAACCCCAAACTACCATGACGGCTATGACGGCCATTGGCTGTACAATCGACCTATATCGACCTGCAATGGATTTTCGGGAACCGTTCAAATAACTGAAAGCCAAATAATTGCGTTACAATAACAAAGCCCTCTGAACTCGAACGTTTACGAAAGGGGAAGCTGAAATGAAACTTGGAGTGCTCGTCTCCGGGCGAGGCAGCAATCTTCAGGCGATATTGGACGCCATTGCCGCGGGGACCCTGAACGCGGAGGTGGCGGCGGTCGTCTCCGACAAACCTGACGCCCCCGCGCTGCGGCGCGTCGAGGCGGACATCGCGGTCGTCGTCGACCGGAAGGCGCACCTGAATGCGGTGGATTTCGAGGACGCCATCGCCTCGGTTTTAGAGGAGCGCGGAGTCCAGCTCGTCGTCCTCGCAGGCTTCATGAGGGTGTTGAGCCCGGCCTTCGTCCGGCGTTTCGCGGGGAGGATCTTCAACATCCACCCCTCGCTGCTTCCCTCTTTTCCGGGACTGCACGGCCAACGGCAGGCCTTGGAACATGGAGTGAAAGTTTCGGGCTGCACCGTTCACTTGGTGGACGAGACCTTGGACGGAGGGCCGATCCTTGCCCAGGCCGCCGTGCCCGTCTTCCCCGACGACACCGAAGAGAGTCTGAGCCGGCGGATACTAAAGGAAGAACACCGCCTCCTCCCGGAGACCATCGGACAGTTCGCATCCCGCGCTCTCTCCCGGCCCATTGGAAGCGACAGCCCCATCGCCGCGAAAGTTTCAATGGAAAATTTAATGGAAAGTTTAGCCGCACGAATCGAGCCTCTCGACGCCCGCAGTATGCGGGAGGCCGCCGCTTACCAGGACAAATTGCTGAAGCCGGCGGGCAGTTTGGGACAGCTGGAGGCCATCGCCGTCCAGATCGCGGGGATCACCGGACGCCTTCACAATCGCACCGACCGCAAAATCCTCTTCCTCTTCGGCTCCGATCACGGAGTTTACGACGAGGGGGTCTCCGCCTCGCCCCAAGATTTTACCCGCGTCCTGATGGAGCTTTACGCCAAGGGCGAGGGGTGCGGAATCAACGTGTTGTGCAGGCAGGCCGGCGTCGAGTTGAGGCTGATCGACCTGGGCGTGAAGGGGCTCTCGCATCACTCCGGCATAGACTCGCGCTTTCGCCTGATGCCGGATGGCACGGGAAACTTTGCCCGGGGGGCGGCCTTGGCGATGTTGCCGAAGACGGCGGTACAGGCGGTCCAGGCGGGGTTCGGCCTTGCCAGCGAGGCCAAGGAGGACGGCTTCCAGATCCTCGGAACGGGAGAGGTCGGCATGGGCAACACGACGCCGGCGGCGGCCTGCATCATGGCGGCGTTGGGGATCGATGACCCAAGTCTGGCGGTGGGGCGCGGAGGAGGCTTGACGGACGAGGCCTTCCAGGGGAAAAAACGTGTGGTGGCGGAGGCGTTGAAAAAACACAAACCCGATCCCTCCGACCCGATAGATATTCTGTCCAAGGTAGGGGGGCTGGACATCGCCGGGATGACGGGAGTTTTCCTGGGGGCGGCGTACCACAGGCTGCCTGTGGTGATCGACGGAGTGATTTCCGTGGCGGCCGCGCTTTTGGCCGCTATCGCCGCGCCTCTTTCCAAGGACTTCATGATTCCCTCCCACTTGTCTCACGAGCCCGGTTACGCCCTGGCTATGGACCGCCTGAAACTGACGCCGCTTTTGAACTTGGGGATGCGCCTGGGAGAGGGCAGCGGGTGCCCCATGGCGATGCGGGTCGTGGACGACGCCCTGGCTTTGATGAACTCCATGAACACCTTTGACGGTGCCTCGCTGGAGTCGGAGTACAGGAAAAAGCTGAAGACGTAGAACGCCGCGAAAAGCGCGAAAAGCACTGAAAGCGAGGGGAAGTTGAAATGCTGGACTGCTCGAAGCTCGGCGAGAGCATGGAAATGTGGACTTACCTGGGTTTCGAACCGTGGGAATATCGAGGGACGGCGGACGCCGGGGCGGTTTTCATGAAAGGCGTCGCCCGCAAGATCACTTTGGTGAAAGGCGGCGTGATAGGGGTCATCGCGAAATATTACGTGTGGGACTACATCGTCTGGTTCCATCAAAATTTTGCCGATCCCGCCCAATACATCTTCCAAGCTTGGAAGCCTCTGCCCGACGTGATGACCCAGCGTTTTTTGCTGGTGGGCACCCAGACGCCCCGACGGAAGGTGAAGAGCTTTTGGCTGGGGTTCAAAGGTTTTTTGGAAATCTATTCTTACATCCCCGGAGGAAACTATCACCCCAAGGTCAAAGACCTGATCCCTCCGGTGGATATGGCGTGGGGAATCGGCAAACCGGAAAAGAAGCAATGAAGAATGAAACAAGTGCGAAGCGGGCATTTTAAAATCAGTTAAAAATGAGGCCATTTTTAAGTTATAATAGCTTGAAAATATTTATGGTATGAAGGGGGGATTTTCTTTAGGTGCGACTGGACGAGGGGCGAAATACATCGGAAATCTTGCGTATGGGTGAAACTGAGATTGCTTGTAACCTGTCGATGTTCTCGAAAGAGTACGCGACCAAATTTCAAGAGAGGTGGGCAGCTCGATGTTATTAGGATTGTTTGCAGCAGCTGTGGTGGTTTTTGTAATCGCTTACTTTACTTACGGGAAATTCATGGCAGGTATTTACGGACTCAGCGACGACAACAAGACCCCCGCCGAAGCCATGTACGACGGCGTCGACTATTGTCCGGCGCATCCTGCCGTTCTGTTGGGACACCATTTCTCCTCCATCGCCGGCGGAGGACCCATCACGGGGCCTATCGCGGCGGCCAACATGTTCGGATGGCTTCCTACGTATCTGTGGTGCGTCATCGGGTCGGCGTTTCTGGGCGGGCCTCATGACATGGGCGGGCTCGTGTCCTCCATGAGGCACGAGGGGAAGTCCGTAGGAGAGGTGGTCGATCGTTGGATCGGCCGCAGAGGCAAGGTTCTTTTCCTGTTGTTCACGATTCTCACCATCATCCTGGTCGTCGCTGTTTTCCTTCAGCTTTCGGCCAACTCCTTCGCGCTGGATCCCGCCGTGGCCTTCTCCGCCACGCTTTATATCTTCATGGCGGTGGTGTTCGGCGTCCTGATCTACCGCTTGAACTTCCCCCTGTGGCTGATGACGGTGATCATGGTTCCCATCATCATCTACGCCTGTTGGTTCGGCAACGAGCACAAGAACGTCTCCTATTTGTTCTCCTTCTCCGGCAACCCCGCGCTGGAGTACCACAAGGGCGTCACCGACGAGGCGACGTTCCAGGCTGCCAAGACGGGCGACGAAGTACTGAAGGACCTGGAGAACTTCGAAGCCTACACGGCGGCTAAAAAGGCACTGAACACCAGAAACATGGAAATATGGCGGTGGCTGCTGGTGGTCTATATCATCGCGGCTTCCGTCCTGCCGGTGTGGTTGTTGCTCCAGCCCCGGGACTATCTGGCCTCCTATTTCCTCTACTTCGCCGTCATCATCGGGGGCATCGGCATGGTCATGGGCTCCGGCAGCGGCCTGGAGGTGAAGCTTCCGGCGTTCAAGAGCCTCGTGGCAGGAAACGGCGACTGGCTCTGGCCCATGCTCTTCATCACCGTGGCCTGCGGCGCCCTTTCCGGGTTCCACGCCCTGGTGGGCAGCGGCACAACCTCCAAACAAATCCGTAAAGAGAAGGACGCCATCCTGGTCGGCTACGGCGCGATGCTGCTGGAGGGCGTCGTGGCCGTCATCGCCATCGGAACGATCATGATCTCCGGGGCGATGATCGGCGACCCCATGAACACCTACGCCACCGGGTTCGGTCAGTTCGCGAGCATCATCGGCATTGACCCCGTCGTGGGCAAGTCCTTGGGGCTGCTGGCGATCAACAGCTTCCTTCTGACGTCCCTGGACACGGCGACCCGTCTGGGCCGTTATCTGATTCAAGAGCTGTTCAAC
>JAISWV010000047.1 GCA_031270755.1 Synergistaceae bacterium | reverse complement strand
AAAACGCGGGGCGGCGGTGGCAATACGAATTTTCGCCGCAAACATCAAAGAATTTCTCTGGGCGGCCCAATTGGGCAAAAACGCGACTCTGGCCATCGACCCCGGACTCCGTACGGGTTGCAAAGTCGTTTGCCTGGACGCCCAGGGGAATTTGCTTTATAACGACGTCATTTTCCCCCACACGGGAGAACGGCAAAGGGCCGACGCCGGAAGGAAAATCCTGGAGCTCGTCAAACGTCACGGAATTAAGGCCGTCGCCGTGGGAAACGGAACGGCGGGACGCGAAACGGAGTCCTTCGTGCGGGAGCTGGGGCTGCCTTCCGATATCGTCGTAGCCTCGGTCAACGAGAGCGGCGCTTCGATTTACTCAGCTTCCGAGGTCGCGCGCAAAGAGTTCCCCGATCAGGACGTCACGGTGAGAGGCGCGGTTTCCATCGGCCGCCGCCTGATGGATCCCATGGCCGAGCTGGTCAAGATCGACCCTAAATCCATAGGCGTGGGCCAGTACCAGCACGACGTGGATCAAAAAGACCTGAAACAATCCCTGGACGACGTGGTGGTTTCCTGCGTGAACGCCGTGGGGGTCGAGGTCAACACCGCCAGCCAGGAAATACTGTCTTACGTTTCGGGCCTCAACAAACAAGTGGCGGGGCAGCTCATCAAGTACAGGGAGGTCAACGGAGCCTTCGAGTCCCGGGACGCCCTGAAAAAAGTCCCGAGGCTGGGGCCGAAGACCTTCGAGCAGGCGGCGGGGTTTTTGCGTATCCACGGCGGAAAGAACCCGCTGGATGCGTCGGCCGTCCACCCCGAAAATTACCCGACCGTGGAGCACATGGCGAAAGACCTGAAATGCACCGTCGCCGATTTGATGACGTCGCCGGAGCTGCGGTCGAAAATTGAAATTGAACTGAAGCGGTTCGTCTCCGACAAAGCGGGCCTGCCCACCTTGAAGGACATCCTTCAGGAGCTGGCGAAACCCGGACGCGACCCCCGGGAGGCCTTCGAGGCCTTTGCCTTCGATCCCAATATCCGGGAAATTCGGGACCTCCAGGTGGGGATGATCCTGCCCGGCATCGTCACCAACGTGACGGCTTTCGGGGCTTTCGTGGACGTGGGCGTGCACCAGGACGGCCTGGTACACGTCAGCCGGTTGTCCGACAGCTTCGTGGAGAACCCCCAGGCGTTTTTGAAGCCGGGCCAGAGGGTGAAAGTCGCCGTCCTGGAGGTGGACGAACAGCGAAAGCGCATCTCTCTTTCCATGAGAAAGCAGGATATACAAAAGCGCGATCCCGGAGCCGTCAACTCCTCGGATTTTTCCAAGATCGGCCCGACGGATCGACGCAGGCGCGAGGGCGGAAAAAGAGATGAAGAAAAGATCGATCTGTCTTTGGGGTCTCTTTTCAAACAAAAATTCGAGGAAAAAAATAAAAATAAAAAAAACTCCTGAAAGGAAAATGACATCTTTTGGAACGCTTCGATACGATTGTGATCGGAGGCGGCCCGGCTGGCTTGATGGCGGCGGGGCGCGCCGCGGAGCTGGGAGAGCGTGTGCTTCTGGTGGAGAAAAACGATTCCCTGGGCGAAAAGCTCCTGTTGGCGGGGAAACGCCGCTGCAACCTCACCAACGCGGAACCGGACATGGAAAAATTTTTGTCCCGTTACGGAAAGAACGGCCGTTTTCTCCACGGGGCCTTCAGCCGTTTCGGGCCAACGGAAACCCTGGCTTTTTTCAATCAAAATGGAGTTCCGACGAAAACGGAGCGGGGAAACCGCATTTTCCCCGCTCTGCCCCCCGAGAAGTCGGCCCAAGGAGCCCAGAGAGTTCTCGACTGCCTCCTGGTCTATTGTAAGAAAGGAAACGTCCGCATTTTGCGGAGGTCGGAGGTCAAGGCGCTGAAAGTCAAAAATAAGCGTATCGAGCGCATCGTCACCAACATCGAGGAGCTTTCCGCCGATCGCTGTATTGTGGCCACGGGAGGCAAATCGTACCCCAAAACGGGCTCCACCGGCGACGGGTATCGCTTCGCGGCCCAGGCGGGACACACCATCGTCGAGCCCACCCCGGCCATCGTTCCCGTGAAGACCCATGAGACGTGGGTGAAGCTGGCCAGAAACTTCAACCTGCGCAACGTTCGCCTGACGGCGACGGTGAACGGGCAAAAAATCGACGAGCGGTTCGGCGAGATGGAGTTCACGAACTTCGGAGTCAGCGGCCCCATCGTCATGGATTTGAGCTCTTTCGTTTCGGACTGGATGAAACAAGGGACGGTGGGCCTGGTTCTGGACTTGAAGCCGGCAATGGACCTTCCAACGCTGCTGGCGCGCATCGACCGGGATTTTGAAAAATACCGGGACCGGGAGTTCGGGCGCGCGCTGGTGGACCTTCTGCCCAGCGCCTTGATCCCTTTGGCGCTGGAGCTGTCAGACGTTCCGGGGGACAAGCCCGTGTCCTACGTTTCGCCGGAGGAGCGGCAGGACCTGGCGCGGCTCCTCAAGAACATCCCGCTGACCGTAAACGGCCTTTGGAGCTTCGACCACGCCATCGTGACCAAAGGAGGAGTTTGCCTCAAGGAGGTGGACCCCGTGACGCTGCGCTCGAAGCTGTGCGAAAACCTTTGGTTCGCGGGGGAGATCTTGGACTTGAACGGCCCCACCGGCGGGTTCAACCTTCAAATGTGCTGGAGCACGGGATACGCGGCCGGGCAAGGCGCGCGCGTCGAATCTGTGGTAAACTAAATTCAACTTGAATCGATTGGGAGGGTACCATGAAGTGAATCTGCCCCGCCTGATTATTGCCGACGAAATCAAATCCGACACGGTTTCCCCGGGCTTGACCTTGGTTTACGCTCTGAAGCGCGTAGGCGTCAAGGTAAAGGTGTTTACCTGTGCCCGCAGCGAGTCCGATGTGCGTTTGTTGAAACTTCTCCTGGAGGAACCCACTGTCTCTCTGGATCTGTATACCTGCGGCAGCATAAGAAACCTGAAAACGTTGTTTCAAAAAACGGC
>JAISWV010000437.1 GCA_031270755.1 Synergistaceae bacterium | reverse complement strand
CTGGGGATCACGTAGACGTCGTTGTCGTTGCAGTACTTCATGACCTTGGAGATCTCTTCTTTGGACGCGGCGTTGAGAATACAGATGGGCAAGGGGTTGGCGTACACGTCGTATGCTTTGGCATAGCTTCGGTTGTAGCCCTCGCCGAATTTCAGAGATTCCTCATCCGTCAAAACCCGGTCTTTCCCGAGCAAGGACCGAAAGTCCTCGAGCGCTTGCCGCTTTGTTACCAACATTTATTTTTCCTCCTCCGTAGGTGAAAAGATACTATGAACATCAGGCGAACATCACAAGGTACCGATATTTTGAAGAATCGTTCTTATACGCAGAACAGGTTACGCAGAGAAGGAATTTTTTGGTGAAACACCGCCCCTTCAAAATCGGCGGACTCGAAGAACGTCAAATATTTTATGGATACAATCATAATTTTAATGTGAAAATAGAGTACAACATACGAAAGGTAATGCAAATGTAAAAAATCGTTGCGTACATGTAAAATATTATCTCTCGATATTTTCAGCTATGAAAAGTTAACGATAGAATGAGTATTTAAGAGAAGAAAATTCGAAATGAAGGATTGCATTATACCTTTCCTTTTTTGTTTTCTTCATTTAGTTTTCGGCGGTGGTTCTCCAGGCCGTGTCCGTGACGGTAGAGTATAATAGGAAGTAAGCTCAGTTACCAATGATTCACGATCAGATGTATTTGCCCTGCAAGAGGAAGTCAAATAGGATGTGGCGGGAGCGGCTCTTTTGGATATTCGAGAATTGATCATGGAAAAAAGCGGCGACATGTCGCCGATACAAAAACATATCGCGACGGCAATTATGAACGCTCCGGAGCCCGTTGCTTTTATGACGGCTGCCCAGCTGGGTCGTTATGCGAGCGTCAGTGAAGCGAGCGTCGTGCGCTTTGTCCGTGTACTGGGCTTTTCCCGATACAACGAGTTCAAGAAGGCGCTCTCGCATATCTTGATAGATCGCCTTTCCACAACAGAACGGTCGAAAGATCTTGCAACCCTCACGGACGAAGGGCTTTACGCCTCAGTGCTCCAAAGAGAAATCGACGTGATGGTCTCCGCCAAAGAGAACCTTCGGGACGATACAATCGACACTCTTGGGCGTGCTATTGCCGCATCTCCTGCCGTTTACGTCTGCTCTTGCCGCAGTTCTCACTCTCTGGGCTATTATCTGGCCTTCTATCTGTCGTGGTTTTTACCCCGCGTACGGACCCTCGAGCACGCCAGCGCCTTCGAGGTGCTGGGGACGGCTCCGGCGGAGAGCATTGTCATCGGTATCAGCTTCCCGCGCTACACCCGCTGGACGGTGAACATCCTGCGCCACGCCCATGCGTCCGGCCTGACGGTGGCGACTTTGACCAATGACCTGGGCAGCCCTCTGGCATCTATTTCGAAGTTCACTCTGACAATGCCGTACCGCCTCGTGTCCTTCATCGATTCCTTCGCTGTTCCGATGAGCGTTATCAACTGCTTGATTCTCTCCGTTTTCCGCGCCTGCGGCGAAGAAGGAAGAGTACGTCTGGAAAGACTCGAAAAAATCTGGCGCAAAGAGAACACGTATATCAAGTAAAACTTCGCAAACTTCGCAAGCTTCCCTAACCGATATTTTGGAGCGGACGCCGCCTTGACAAGAGCGTCCTTTTATTTTATGATCCATTTGAAAGAAATAATTTATTCATTATATATTTCATGAAATAAATCTTGCAAGACCAATTATCCTGATTACAAAGAAAGTAAGACCTTATGCCCGAGTATTGGCAGCGGCATTCCTCTTTCCTGTTTGACAAGAATCGGGAAATGACAGTGCCAAGATCATAAAAGTACCGAACGAATATGGGGGTGTACCCGAAGGATGAATCAGGAAAACAGAGTGATGGCGACGCATCTGATACCGAGGAGTTACCGTGACTTCGGTGTCATGCGCACCGCGGTAAAAGGTGAAGGAATCTACCTTTACGGGGAAGACGGGAAGGCCTACATCGACGGATGCTGCGGCGCCTTGTTGTCCAGCATTGGACATGGCAATCGGGAGGTTGCTGACGCCGTTTACAAACAAATGACGACGGTGGAGTTCGCGCATCCATCGCGCTGGAGGACGACGGCAAGTGAAGAGGCGGCCGCAGAATTGGCATCCATCGCGCCGGGAAATCTGAACCACGCGTGGTTCGGCAGCGGGGGCAGCGAAGCGAACGAGTGCGCGATGAAGCTGGCGCGCAGTTATTTCGTGGAGCGGGATGGCTCTGGATCCTCAAAATCCCTTTGCATCGCGCGTTGGAATTCCTACCATGGCTCCACGCTGGGGACGATGGCCCTTGCGGGCAATATGGGGCGCCGACGTACTCACTTCCCCATGTTCAAGGAGTCCCCAAAGATCGAGACGCACTACTGTTACCGATGCTCCTGGGGCTTGAAGTACCCCGACTGCGGTGTGCTTTGCGCCAAAAAACTAGAAACGGAGATCCGGCGCATCGGCAGACAGTACGTGGCGGCTTTCATCGCGGAGCCCGTGGTGGGCTCCTCCATCGGCGCCTGTGTGCCGCCGAAGGAATATTGGGGTATCGTCCGCGACATCTGCAACCGTTATGACATTTTGTTGATCGCCGACGAGATCATGACAGGTATGGGGCGCACAGGAAAAGCGTTTTGCGTCGAGCACTGGGGGGTTCTGCCGGATATCATCACCTCGGCCAAAGCTCTCTCTGGTGGATACTCGCCTGCCGGCGCGGCGGTCTCCAGCGACAAAATCATCGAAACGATCCTCGCTGGCAGCGGCGCCTTCGCGCATGGACACACCTATAACGCCAACCCGGCAACGGCGGCGGCAATTACTGCGACCATCCGCTTCATGAAAAAAAACAAACTCTTCGAAAACTCCTCTGCCCGCGGGGAAGAGCTCGGCAGGTCGCTTCACGCCATGGAGGACATTCCTATCGTCGGCGAGGTTCGCGGTATGGGGTTGATGTGGGGCGTCGAGCTGGTGGAAAACAAGGAGACGCGCAAACCCTTCGACCCGGTGAAAAAAGCCGCCGCCGTCGTGACGAACGCGTGCCTGGAGCGAGGATTGGTTATCTACCCCGGCACAGGACAAATTGACGGGATTGAGGGAGATCAATTTCTGATCGCTCCTCCGCTGATCGTGACAGCCGCACAAATCGAAGACATTGCCGCGCGTCTGAGGGAAGCCCTTGAAGTAAGTGCGGAAAAGCTTTTGAAGTGACAGAAAGCAGGATAAGTATGGCAAAAAAATGGATAAAACCCGTTCTGTCGGCGGAAGAGGCGGTCAAGTCGGTCAACCCGGGATGTTCGCTGATGATCGGGGGCTTCAACTACGGAGGCGTTCCTTACACCCTGGTGGACGCTCTCGCGGAGGCGGGGACCAAAGACCTTCATCTAATCTGCAACGACACATCGTATGCCAACGAGCGGCATCCCGAGGGCGTCGGGCATGGCAAGCTCATTGTGAACGGGCAGGTGAGCAAGCTCACAGCCTCGCACATCGGGCTGAACAAAGAAACGCAGCGCCTCGTCAACGAAAAAAAATTGGACCTGGAGCTTGTTCCCCAGGGAACCTTTGTCGAGCGCATTCGCTGTGGCGGGTACGGAATCGGCGGTTTTCTGACCCCGACAGGGGTGGGCACGATACATGAAGAGGGCAAACGGACGATGGAGATCGAAGGGAAAAAGTACATCCTAGAGCTTCCCTTGAAGGCAGACGTCGCCTTCATCCGGGCCTTCCGTGCCGACGGTGCGGGAAACTTGACTTATTACGGTACCAACCGTAATTTCTGTCCTACGATGGCTACAGCGGCAAAGTACGTCGCGACCTCGCACCTCGACAAAAAGGGCCGTCCGAAACTGGTGGAAGAATGTGCCCTGCCTTTGACCGCTGTGGGGGTGGTGGACGTTATCGTGACAGAGTATGCCATGGTGCG
>JAISWV010000264.1 GCA_031270755.1 Synergistaceae bacterium | reverse complement strand
TCCGCTACTCCGTATCGCCCTCCGCATTGCTGCTTCACGCAACCGTCGTCCAACTTGCATGTGTTAAGCACGCCGCCAGCGTTCGTCCTGAGCCAGGATCAAACTCTCAGCTCACTTCTCGATACATTTGCTTATTCTTATGCACTGTATTCTGTTATCAAGTTTCACAAATTAAAATCCGTCGAGTCCCACCAAATTTTAAACCCGGCAGAAATATCGCTTAAACCAAAAGCCATTTAAATTCAACTCGCTTAAATCTCCCCGCTTTCACCATTGCGGTCATTGCGGTGGAAGACAGCGGAGAGTAATATAACATGGCAGTTTTGAAAAAGCAATCCCCTGAGTTTTACTTAAAGATTGCGACTTTTAAGCTGTATTTTATTCTCGGCAATTTATTTTCCTGTCGTTTCCTGTTATATTGACGGTCATTGGATATGTGCTTTGTGCGGGAGGCTCTGAATTTTGTACAATACTGTTAAAAGGCAACCTCGCAAAAAACGGAAAAAAAGTTTTGTTTTGAGACTTATGACGTTGGTACTGACGCTGATCTTGTTGCTTGTGTTGTTCGCGATTGGTGCGACCAGTGCGAGCGTCGCTTACTACGTCGTGAAATTATCGGAAGATCTCCCGACGAAGACGGAAATCCTCAATCACAAAAACAACGAACCCAGCCTGGTGTACGACCGCCACAATAAAATCATCGCGCGTCTTTTTATTGAAAATCGCACGTCGTTGCAGTTGAATCAGATATCGCCCTGGATGGTCCGCGCCGTCCTGGCGGCGGAGGACTCCGCTTTTTACCAGCACTCGGGAATTCGCATCTCCTCGATCTTGCGCGCGTTGTGGAGAGACCTCGTCGTACGCGATAAAGTGCAGGGAGCCAGCACGATCACCCAACAGCTCGCCCGTAACCTTTTCTTGACGCAGGAAAAGAGCATCACCCGCAAAATCAAGGAAATCATTATCTCCATGAGAATGGAAAAACTCCTCACAAAGGACGAGATCATGACGGAATACCTGAACACCATCAACTTCGGGCGCGGCGCTTGGGGCGTGGAGACGGCCGCCCGGACGTATTTCGGATGCCCGGCCTCCGAACTCGACATCGCCCAGGCCTCCATTCTCGCGGGATTGATCGCCGCCCCCGGGAGGTACAATCCTCTCAGCAACCTGGCAAACGCGAAAGCGAGGCAGAACTACGTGCTGGGTCGGATGGAAACTCTGGGCTGGATCAAAGCGGACCAAAGAAAACAAGCCTACGAAGAAGAACTGGTTTTCAAGCACACTCCCAACAAAATCGAGGAGTACAACCTCGCCCCTTATTTCGTCTCCCATCTTCTCTTCAACGAGCTCTTGCCCAAATACGGAACGGATCTCGTCTACACGGGGGGACTTCAGATCAAAACCACCCTCGACCTGGATCTGCAGGAAGCGGGACGGGAGGCCATTCGTTCCCTGAAAAGTCAAGGCGCGCTGGTATGCCTGGCCGCGGAAACAGGAGAGGTACTGGCCCTGGTGGGAGGCAAAGATTTTCAGGAGAGCAAATTCAACCGGGCCACTCAGGCCTTTCGGCAGCCGGGGTCGAGCTTCAAACCCGTGGTTTATTCCGCCGCGCTGGAAAACGACATCATGCCGACGGACCACTTCATGGACGAGGCCTTGACGTTCGAAAATAAGGGCGGCAACGGCAAAAGTTGGTCACCAAAGAATTCTGACGGGAAGTACCACGGCGAGGTTACCGTTTTAAAAGCGCTCTCCAGTTCGTACAACACCGTTGCCGTAAGAGCTGCCGCTTATATCGGAACTCAGCCTATCGTCGACATGGCACGCAGCATGGGTATCACCTCGGAACACCTTCCAAACGATCTTTCCGTGGCACTGGGGGCGGCCAGCGTGACGCCTCTGGAAATGGCCGTCGTCTTCAACTGCTTCACCAACGGAGGCAAAAGAACTCCTCCTATCATGATTCGAGAAATTCTTGGGGCCAACGGGGAGGTTTTGGAGTCTCACGAACCGCAGCCCGTGCAGACAATGAAGCCGGAGACGGCTTACACCCTGCGTTCCATGCTGTTCGACGTCATTCGCGGAGGGACGGGGTCCCGGGCAAAACTCGCCAAAGCCGAGGCCTTCGGCAAGACGGGAACGTCCAACGACTTTATCGACGCCTGGTTTATCGGCGGCGCTCCGGGCCTGACCACCGCCATCTACGCGGGCAACGACGACCACACGACTCTCGGCCGCGTCAAGGGAGTCGGCCAGACGGGAGGCATCGTGGCGGCCCCGGTCTGGAAGACCTTCATGGACTTCGCCGTGGAGCGCATGGGAACACCTGAAAAATTCGAACCCGCTCCGGCGTGGGTCGAGGTGGATCGGGTTTCCGTCTGCCGCACGACGGGGTTCAAAGCGAGATCGGGATGCCCCACAGTGAGCTTGTACATGCCTTCCGGCCGGGCGCCGACCGCCGCATGCCCGACGCATGGAGGAGACTACGACGCCGCGGCCGAAGACCCCAACGCTCCCCGCCTTTTCTTGATCGATCAAGACGACTACGTGGAGAGCGAGACCATCCCCAACGAGACAGACTTCCAGCCCAGCGCTCCCACCTACGTCCAGCCGCTGCCGGAGGAGCCGGCGCCCTACCGCTACGACCCCAGCCCGGCGGATGTGATCGAGGAGAGGTACCAAAAATTGCTGAAGCAGTACGGAATAGAATAGACGCCGATGCCGGGACAGTCGTTGACCGATCTTTTGAAGGGCGAGATCTCGATGACCGTCGGAATCGTGTCCGGTTTGCTCGTAGGGGAACTTGTGATTCGCCTGCGTATCGCCGAAGCGCTTATAAAAAATTTTTTGCCCTTCATGAGAGCGATGGGTCTGGGCCCCCTTCTGGGAGCGGCACTGGCTGTCAGCGTCGGATCCTCGAAAGCGGCGGCGACGCTGCTGGCCCGGGGAATGGAAGAAAGTAAAATATCCAGGGACGGCGCGATATGGGGGACCGTTTCCCTCTCGTTCCCCGCTTACTTGCGCCGCTGGCCTTCGACGCTGGCGCTTTGTACCAGTATGGCCGGCACGGCGGGCGGCATTTTCGCGGTCACGTTGTTGTTACGCAGCATGGGGCGATTTTTCTTCGCGGTCTTCAAAACACGGGGCAGCGAACGTGACTTTGGGCCGATGGACGTAAGAGAAACAGGGAGAATGAGCCCGTCTTTCTGGCTCAAACGATTGGCGGCGACTTTGCCGGTAGCGTGGATATTTTACGCCGCGGCATTTTGGGTCATACCCCGACTGGAAATGTTTTTAAAAGAAAATCTCGGAGGGAGCATCTTGCCGGTAGCCGGATGGAGCGTGGCCAGTGCCGCTTTGGCGGGTATCTCGGCGTCTTTGGCCCTGGCCCGGGGAGCCCTCGATGCCGGAGAAATAAGCACAGCCCAGGCGGTTTTCGCGCTGCTTTTGGGCAACGGCATAGGCTACTTCACCAGGGCACTGCGGCAGAACGCAGGATACTTTTTCGGCATTTTCCCCGCCGACGTCTCCAAGTCGATATTTGCCTGGAATGTGGCGACCATGCTGCCCTTCATCGTTCTCTCTTTAGTGATTGCGGCGGTCTTCCTATATTGAGGTTTCTATATTTCTATATTGAATTTCTCCATTAGCTCAAAATCTGTTTGACATGACATACTTTTTAAGGTAATATGACGTTGTCGTCGGAAAGTTTGATTTTGGAAACTCATTTTCAATGGTTTTTAAAGTCATCGGGTCTGATGAAAATAGCGGGGTTTCCAAAGCGGTGTCTTTATTTGCCGGATTTTTGAATCGTAAGTCTTGAGTTGTTAATTTTGAGTTGTTAATGAAAGGAGTTTCTCGTTGTCATGCGAGTGCGAATTTATTTTGTGTGTGTTTTGTTGTTGCTTTCAAGTTTGTTCGCGTTTCCCTTCGAGGCGGCTACCGCAAGCAAGTGGAGCAGTTGGGGGGAGATCGTGGAACAGATGGACGTTTCTCTGAACAACGCCTACGACGCTTACTTCAAAAAAGACGTGGAAGGAGCGAAGAACTGGGTGAACGACGCCTATTTCGGCTACTACGAAAAAGAAGGCGTCGAGCGGGCGGTGTTGTCCTACATTTCGGGCAAGCGCGCCTCCACCGTGGAGTACCAGTTCAGCATCGTCAAAAAATTGATGACCGAGGGGGCGGGTAACCGAGAGGTCCGGACTTCTCTCGACGCGCTGAGCAAGATGCTGCACGAGGACGCTGACAAGTTGGACGGCAAGGAAGAGAGTCCTGTCGGAGTGTTTTTGGCGTCGCTGGTGATTATCCTGCGGGAGGGGTTCGAGGCTATTTTGGTCATTGCGGCTATCGCCGCATATCTCATCCGCTCCGGAAACGGACGGCAAACGCGGGTCGTCTACATGAGCGGGATAGCGGCCCTCGTGGCCAGCGCACTGGCCGCCGTGGCCATTCAGCTTGTTTTCGAGGTCAGCGGCGCCAATCAAGAGATCATCGAGGGAGTTGCCATGCTGCTGGCCGTGGTGGTCTTGTTTTTCGTCAGCAACTGGATGGTCTCGAAGGCAGAAGCGGAAGCGTGGAAGAACTACATCGAGGGGAAGGTGCAGACCGCCGTGGAAACGGGCAGCAGCTTCGCTTTGGGAGCTGCCGCCTTTTTGGCGGTTTTCCGTGAGGGAGCGGAGACCATTTTGTTCTACCAGGCTCTGCTGGGCGAGACGGAAACCTACTCCAACATGGTATGGGGAGGATTTGGTGTGGGGTGTGTCGCCCTGGTGGCCATTTTCGTTCTCGTGCGCTACGGCTCTCTGGTGATTCCCATTCGGGCGTTTTTCCTGGGAACGAGCATTCTCATGTACATCATGTCCATCGCCTTCGCGGGAGGCGGGGTCAAGGAGTTGCAAGAGGCCGACGTGATCGGCGTGACGCCGGTGAACTTCGTGGAGTCCATCGACATTTTGGGTATTTATCCTACCGTGGAGACCCTTTTGCCCCAAGCGGTACTTCTGGTTTTGGCCGTTATTTCGATTATCTATTACCACAGCAAGGGCAAAAAAACCAGAATCGCCGCCGAGGGCGGTAAGATTTGAAGCGGCGGGTAAAAATACAAAAACGTTTTCATTCATTCTATTTTATGGAGGTTTTGCTATGAAAAAGTTGGGCGTGCTGTTGATTTTTGTGTTTGTGTTGTCGGCTACCTGCGCTTTTGCCGCAGCTCCCGCTCCCGGCGAGGACACGGCGGGGTTCGAGGAGTTTCCCTTGGGTGACGAGTACGACGTAGGACCACTTCATATCGCGGGCGTGTATTTCCAGCCTGTGGATATGGAGCCCGCGGGCCTGGGCGGGATTCCCGCATCCGAGGCGGACATGCACTTGGAGGCGGACATTTCCGCCGCTGAAGGCAACAACTTGGGGTACGGCGTGGGAGATTTCGTGCCGAACCTGACCGTGAGGTACAAAGCCGAGAAGAAGAGCGGCAAGGTCATCGAGGGAACCTTCATGCCCATGAGCGCCTCCGACGGGCCTCATTACGGCAACAACGTCAAGCTGGACGGAGCGGGCAGCTACAAGATCACCTTCATCATCGAGAACCCCGAGAAGCAGGGCTATCTCCTTCACGTGGACAAAGAGACGGGCGTCACCGGCCGTTATTGGACCACTCCTATAGAGGTATCCTGGGACTTCGACTACATTCCCCGCGCCTGGTAAGGAGTGCGGCGCCCCCCTCGACGGGAGCAATCGAAGTTGAGCCGGGGTCGATTTAATCGATTATGGGGCAGAGAGTACCGGGCCTGAGCCGGTACAACTCTGCCTTTATGGTGTCTTATATTAGGAGGACTTTTTGATGTTGCCATACCTGATCAAGGTCACAAACAACTCGCTTTCGACGGTCCTCGCAATGTCGCTGCTGCTGGCGGTTCTGTACCGGAGCGAGCCGGCGGGGAAAAAGACGTACCTTGCCTGGGGAGCCGCGATAGGCGCGGCGGCGGCGCTGATCTACGCCGTGTTGAAGCGAACGACCGGCTTTGCGGTACGCGAGTACTACGATCTGGGGGTCCTTTTGCCCTCCATTGCCGCCTCCATCGGCCTTTTGTTCACTTTTTCGTTTATTTTGTTTGCTCGTCAGGCTTTTACGGATTCCAAAGCCTACCGGTTCGTGCTGCACTTTTTCGCCCTGTGGGTGGTGGCCGGGTGGACGGGCTACACCCTGCCCGACCTGCTGCTCTACCCTTTCGAGTTCGCCGTGGGGATGGACACGATTTTCAACACGGATTTCATGTACAAGGTCATCGGGTACCTCTTGGCTCTTCTGATTCTCTTCCTGGTGGGAGTGGCTTATTTTTCCACGGCAAGTTCGAATAAATTGCCGCCGCGTTTGATTTTCCCGACATTGACCTTGGAAATTCTCGTCATGGCCGCTTTCGAGGCTATGACCGTCACACAGATTCTGCTGGGACGCAACATGATTCCCCGCTACAAGTGGCTGATGAAACCGCTCATGTGGCTTTTGCCCCGGGTGGACGGCTTCATGTACGCCCTCATGGCGCTTGCCCTGGGACTCTGTGCCGCTCTTTTCGTGCGGGTGAAATCCGCCGCCCTGGAGGGAGAGAACCCGGCGCAGCGGCGCAAGGCCAAAGCTGGGGCCAAGCGCCAGGTGCGCTGGGGCGCCACGGTCGCGGCGGGCCTTGTGTTCTCGCTCTTGGTGGTCACGGTGGGGCAAAGCTACGCCAACCGCACGGTGGAGCTCTCTCCTCCGGTGGAGCTGCCCGCGGCGGACGGCAAGGTCTTCATTCCCTTGGAAAACGTGAACGATGGCTCTCTCTATCGTTTTGTGTATAAAGCCTCGGACGGGACCGGGGTGCGCTACATCGTCATCAGAAAGAGCGAAACGGGCTACGGCGTGGGGTTGGACGCCTGCGACGTCTGCGGAGCCTCGGGCTACTACCAGCGCAAAGACCAAGTCATCTGCATCCTGTGCGACGTGGTGATGAACATCTCCACAATAGGCTTTCCCGGGGGCTGCAACCCCGTCCCCCTGAAGCACGCCATCAAGGACGGGGGTATCGTCATCGAAACCTCGACCCTGGAATCGGAAAAAAGGAGATTCAAATAATGTTTTGCCAAATGCTGAAGGGCGCTCTGATGCGCCAGAAGGGCAAGCTGTCGATGATCGCGTTTACCATGGCGCTGGGCGTTTCGCTGGCGACGGCGATGCTGGGGGTCATGATGGACGTGGGAGACAAGGTCAACCAAGAGCTGAAGACCTACGGGGCGAACCTGAGCGTCGTTCCGCGGGGGACGTCGTTCTTGAGCGAGCTCTACGAGCTGGAGGAAGAAGACGGAGAGGACACGGCCCCCAACGCCGCAAACGCGCAAAAGGCGGAAAAATATCTGGCCGAGGACGAGCTGGTGAAGATGAAGATGATCTTTTGGGCCTTCAACATCGTGGACTTCGCGCCCTTTTTGGAGACCGCCGCCGTAGTGGGCGGCCAACCCGTGACTCTTGTGGGGACGTGGTTCGACAAACACTTGGACCTGCCCACGGGAGAGTCCGTCGACACGGGCATGAAGCGCTTGAAATCCTGGTGGGACGTAACCGGAGAGTGGTGCCGCGACGACGAAGACGGGGCCATGCTGGGTCAAAACCTGGCGGCGAAGCTGGGGCTGAAGGCGGGAGATTTCTTCGAGGCCGCGACGCCGGACGGAGCGGGGCGCAAACGCTTGGAGGTCCGGGCGATCGTGAACAGCGGCGGCAAGGAAGACGATCAAGCCTTCGTGCCCCTGCGTTTGGTGCAGGACATGTCGAACCGCCCGGGCCTGGTTCAGCGGGTGGACGTCAGCGCCCTGACCACGCCGGAGAACGACCTGGCGCGACGCGCCGCCCAAGACCCCAACAGCCTCTCCCGCAAAGAGTGGGACACGTGGTACTGCACGGCCTACATCAGCTCCATCGCCTACCAGATCGAAGAAGTGGTCACAGGCTCCCGGGCCAAACCCGTTTTGCAGGTGGCGGAGTCAGAGGGGGCCATTTTGCGGAAGACCCAGCTTTTGATGCTGCTCTTGACCGTTTTGAGCCTCATTTGTTCGGCCCTCGCCATATCGAACTTGGTCACGGCCAGCGTGATGGAGCGCAGCTCGGAGATCGGCCTCTTGAAGGCCATCGGCGCGACGGGGGCGGCGGTCGCCCTTCTGATCCTGACGGAGATCGTCTTGACGTCGATGCTGGGCGGAACGGCGGGCTATTTCGTGGGCTTGGGCTTTGCCCAAATCATTGGCCGGACCGTCTTCGGCTCGGCGATAGCGGTCAAGGGCCTGGTGGTTCCCTTGGTGGCGATCCTGGTCTTGCTGGTCACCCTGCTGGGCAGCCTGCCCGCGGTACGGATGCTGCTCTCCCTGCGCCCCACGGAGGTCTTGCACGGAAGGTAGTCGGAAAATTAATGGGTCCAGGGGCCGCGCCCCTGGCGGGGTTTGGGGCGGAGCCCCGGATTCTTTTGGAGGTTTTCGGAAGATGACGAAACGTCAGATGTACATGAAAATGCTGCTGAGTTCTCTTTTGCGCCGCCGCTCGCGGATGACTGTGGCGCTTCTGGCCATTGCCATCGGGGCCACGGTGCTTTTGGGAATGATGACGATAACTTACGACATTCCCCGACAGATGGGGCGGGAGTTCCGCTCTTACGGGGCCAACATGGTCTTCGTGGCCTCGGGGAAGGACGCCATGCTGAAATTGACGGACGTGGAAAAAGCCGCGGCCCTTCTTCCCCAGGAAAGCCTGCTGGGGGTCGCCCCCTACCGTTACGAGGCGGTGCGCAGCAACATGCAGCCCTACACGGTGGCGGGGACGCTGTTCGACCAGGTGAAGAAAACGAGCCCTTACTGGAATGTGGAAGGCGGGTGGCCCTCGGAGGAGAACGAGCTCCTTATCGGGTCGGACGTGGCGGAATTTACGCGCCTGGCCCCGGGCAACACCATGACCATCACCGGGCGCGACGCCAGGCAAAGGCGCTTCAACCGGGAGATGACCATCAGCGGAGTCGTCCGCACGGGCAGCGTGGAGGACGGGTTCCTCTTCATGCGCCTGGACACGATGGAGCGATTGACGGGCAGGAGCGGCGAGGCCGAGGTGGTGGAGGTGAGCATCGCGGCCAACGAGGCCGAGCTGAGCGCTTTGGCCGCCCGGATTCGGGAGCGGGTTCCCGGGATCACGCCGCGCCTGGTGAAGCGCGTCACGCAGTCCGAGACCTCCGTTCTGTCGAAGCTCCAGGCTCTCGTGACCCTGGTGACCTTGGTGGTGCTGGTGCTGACGATGATCTGCGTCGCGACGACCATGATGACGGTGGTGATGGAGCGCCGCAAAGAAATCGGGTTGAAGAAGGCCATCGGCGCGGAGAACCGAAGCATCGTCGCGGAATTTTTGGGCGAGGGCCTGTGCCTGGCGATTTTGGGCGGGCTGTTGGGGGTCGTGTTCGGCTGGGGTTTTGCGCAGACCATCAGCATGAACGTCTTCGGCCGTTCGATCACCTTCAACTTCGCTTTGGTCCCCGTCACGATTCTGACGTCGGTGGTGGTGACGGCGGCGGCGTGCCTGATTCCGGTCCGGCGCGCGACCGACGTGGAGCCCGCCTTGGTTTTGCGCGGAGAATAGGAGTGACGGCAATGAACGAGCTCGAAAACAACATCTTGGAACTCAAGGACGTGTCGATGATCTACGGGGCTGGAGGGCAGGTAAAGGCACTTCAGAACATAAACCTGACGGTGGTTCAGGGGGAGTGGCTGGCGATCATGGGCCCATCGGGGTCGGGCAAGACGACGATGATGAACATAATAGGATGTATGGACAGACCCACCAGCGGCGCCGTGATTCTGGACGGACAGGACATCACGAAGCTCTCGCCCCGGGCCCTCACCGCGATACGGAGGGACAAGATCGGGCTGATCTTTCAGCAGTTCCACCTGATCCCTTACTTGACGGCGCTGGAAAACGTGATGGTCGCCCAGTATTATCACAGCATGATCGACGAGGCCGAGGCCTTGCAAGCTCTGACACGTGTGGGACTGCAGGATCGGGCGAAACACCTTCCCCGCCAGCTTTCGGGGGGAGAACAGCAGCGCGTCTGTATCGCCCGGGCCCTCATCAACTACCCGAAGCTGATCTTGGCGGACGAGCCCACGGGGAACCTGGACGAGGCCAACGAGAAGATCGTGCTGGACCTGCTGCGGCGGCTTCACGCGGAGGGAAGCACGATCATCGTCGTCACCCACGCCCCCGAGGTGGGAGAGCACGCGGAAAAAACGATCTTTCTGGAGCACGGACGGGTCGTCAAGACGACGCGCAACAGGTAGGCAGAGCGAGATTCAGGAGACGGGAAAAAGGAAATTTTCAGCCGGCCGCTGGTTCGTTGAGCGGCCGGCAAGTTTTTTAGACTTAAATTTTTGCAATTACAGTTTTTATGGCAATAAAAACCTCAAACCTTTCGCGCGGAGAATTTTTGAGGAAGAACGGTCATGAGAGCCAGCTGGGAAAAACTAATCGCCGCCGCCCGATCGGTGGAATTGAAATGTGCCGGAGCGCCGCCTTGGCTCCATGCCTGTCTGAAACGCAACGCGGCGACGAAATACGGCCGTGCTTACGACTTCGAAAATATACGTGACGAGGATGACTATCGAGAGCGAGTTCCACTGGTGACCTACGACGACAGAGTTGAAAAAATACCTTTGGATGAACCAACGAACCTGGCGGCTATGTCCGTAGAAATATTCGCTGCCCGACGAAACCCTGCGTCACGCCGACGTGGTTCTGACAGGTGACGCCGAAGGCGTTTGGGAGGAATTCCTAAGAGCGTGTCGGAGTATCTACTTGAAGTGTCGTAGTCATCGGCAAGATTGTACAGAGATTGCAAAATCAATATTTTGAAAACGAACGAGTCGATAGAAATTGAGGGACGTTGTACAATATCGGCAATATCCCGCATATGGGAAACAACGCGGCATCCGTCCGGCCGGAGGTAATTTGGCAACTGTTTGGGAAAGACTTGTTTGGGAGGGAATTGTTTGGAGAATACGGGCGGTAATTTCTGGTGGAGCGTGGATTTGGAAAGCGACGGCAAGGCGGCGGAAGAAGCGCTCTCCATCGTGGCGGACCTGTCGGGGAGCATCGGGGCGGAGCTGTTCGAAGAAGGGGGAAAGATGGTTCTGCGCGCGGCGTATCTCGGCTCTCAGGACATAGCGCACTGGACCGGGTTTCTAAACGATCTTTCGGCGGACTTTCCCCAAGTGCGCCTTCGCTCTCACAGAAAAATCGAAAACCGGGACTGGCACACGGAACACCTGGACTCCTTTCCGCCTCTTCCAGTGGGTGTGAACTTTATCGTCATGGCGCCTTGGCACAAAGGAAAGGAGCCCTCGGGAAAACTGCCCCTTTATATTTACCCCGGCGCGGCCTTCGGAACGGGCTATCACGAAAGTACCCAGATCGCCCTTTCGCTGGTCGAGCGCTTCGTGAAAGCCGGAGATTCGATCCTCGACGTGGGAACGGGCTCGGGCATACTCTTTATCGCGGCGCTGAAGTTGGGGGCCGCAAAAGCCGCCGCGCGGGACATGGACCCGACGGCCATCGCCGAGGTCCGGCGCAACGTGGAATCCAACGGCTTTTCTCTCGAATCTTGCGACCTTCAAGTCGGCGACCTCGCGGAAGGGGTTCACGGACGGCTCGACGCTCTGACGGCCAACATCTTGCTGGAGCCGAACCTCAGACTTCTGCGGGACGCGGAGCGTGTCTTGAAACCATCCTGCTTCGCGATTTTCTCGGGGATGACGACCGCGGAGCGGACGACGTTTCTTCCGGCCCTCTCCTCGGCGGGCTTGTCCTTGGTGGCCGAGCTGACCAAGGGCGACTGGTGGGGGTGCGCCGCGAAGTTTGACTGATTTCGATGCGATTCCAACCGCGGACCGGCAAAACGAGTCCCAGCGAAACACCCCAGGCGGATCTCCCGCAATGGGGCTTTACGGCGTCAAGGTCTGGGTTTGCGTTTTGGGATGCCGGTCGAATCTCTACGACGGCGACGCCATCGCGGGGGACCTGACCGCGCGGGGAGCCATCGTCGCCGAGAGACCGGAAGGGTGCCGGGCCGCGGTGATCGTCAGCTGTTCGGTGACGGCCGTGGCCGACAAGAAATGCCGCCAGGCCGTGCGGAGGGCGCGGCGCGAGTTCGGCAAGGGCGGAGAAAAGGGGATCGTCGCCGTTTGCGGCTGTTGGGCCCAAGGGCTCGATGCCCGAGAGGCAAAAGAGCTGGGAGTGGACATTCTCGCGGGAAGCCGCCGGAAAAGCGCCCTGCCGGAAGCGCTGGAGGCCGCCATCGCGTCAGAGCCGCCCCATGACCTGATGGACATGCGGAAAAACCCGGACGCGCGCACATGGGACCCCTTGACCTTGGACCGCCCTGTTTTGCGGACACGCGCTTTTTTGAAGGTCCAGGAGGGGTGCGATCATTTTTGCTCTTACTGCGTCATCCCGTTTTTGCGGGGACGATCGACCAGCCGGCCTCTGGAGGAAGCGCTGAACGAAGCGCGCCGCGTCGTGGAAGCCGGGTGCGGAGAAATCGTTTTGACGGGCATCCATTTGGGAGTGTACGGCCGCGATAGGGGCTCTTCTCCAGATAAAGGCTCTTCTTTGGCCGAGTTGGTGCGGCGAGTCTCTGATATTCCGGGGTTGGCGCGGCTGCGGCTGGGTTCCCTGGAGCCTTTTGCCCTGGACGACGATCTTCTGGACGCGCTGGCGTCATCTCCCGTGTTTTGCCCGCATCTGCATCTGCCCTTGCAGAGCGGGGACGATCAGGTCCTCTCCCGCATGAGGCGGGGTTACACGGCGGACGCCTTTGCCCGGGTCTGCGATCGGGCCAGGGGAAAGCTGGGCGACGACCTGCACATCAGCAGCGACGTTCTGGTGGCTTTTCCCGGAGAAAGCGAGAAGGCCTTTCGGGGCACTCTCGCTTTGATGGAACGGGTTCGTTTGGGGCGCGTGCATGTTTTCTCCTACTCGCCCCGCAGAGGGACCTTGGCGGCCGGTTTCCCCGACCGGGTGCCTCCCCGGACGGCAGTCGAAAGGATGAAAGCCGCCGTGGCCGCGGGAGAGGAGTTGCTGACGCGCTACGCTTCCCGCTTCGTGGGGCGCGATCTTTCCGTCTTGGTCGAAAGCGGCGGAGACGAGGGCGGCGGATTTACCGGCTACACGCGAAACTTCGTCTCGACCGGTGTCCGTCACATGGGGAACCCAAGTGCCGAGAATCCGGGCGTCGGCAGGGAGGCCCTGGTTCGGATGACGGACTGCGTGAAAGGAGAGCTGCGGGGATACCCGATAAAGAACAAGAATGAAAGAACATAACCGTAACCACAACGTGACGATCGGAATAGACTTGGGAACGCGCAATGCCCTTTGCGCCTGCATGGACGGAGCCCGCCCCGTGATGATCCCCAACCGGTGGGGCCGGACGTCCACGCCTTCCGTGGTGGGGTGGGACGGAGGCTGGGTCGTGGGGGAAGACGCGGTACGCCTGTCGCTTCGCGGCTCCTGTTCCGTTTGGTGGGATCTAAAGCGTAAAGTGGGAGGGGAGTTCCGGGCCCTTTGCGGAGGAAAGTCCCATACCGCTCAAGATATTTTGGCGCCGCTGCTCTGCGCGTTGAGAGAGGATGCCGAGGTTTTTCTGGGACAGTTCGTTTCATCCTGTGTACTGGCCGTTCCCGCCGCTTTTTCCCTCCTTCAGAGGGAGGCGATAGCGCGCGCCGCCGAGGCCGCGGGTCTGCGGGAGGTTCGCATCATATCTGAGCCCACGGCCGCAGCCCTGGCTTTTGGCCGGGAGGGCCGTTTTTTGGTGGTGGACTTCGGCGCCGGGACGGTGGACGTTGCCGTCGTGGAGAGCGAGGGTGGCGTGTGGCAGGTCTTGGAAAGCGTGGGTACCTCCAAAATCGGCGGCTACGATTTCGACCTGGCCTTGGCGGAGTGGCTGCGCGAGCGGCTAAGGCTGGATCCCCTGCCTTCCCAGGACCCGCGCTGGAGAACCTTGGTTTGGGAGGCCGAGTCGATCAAGATCGCCCTCTCCTCGTGCCGGAGCTACGATTGGCTGCCGCCCGCCATGGACGGCGTCGGCGTTTTCGAGCCTTTGAAGGTCGAACGGGAGGACCTGGAGCGGATGGTGCGTTTTTCCATAAGGCGGGTGGTGCACCTGGTACGTAAATTATGGACCCGGCACGAACCGGAACACCTGCTGCTGGTGGGCGGGTCGAGCCGCATTCCCCTGCTGCGCGAGATCTTGGAAAAAGAGGTCGCGCGTCCGGAGCGCCTGAGTCTCTGCGCGGAGGAATCCATCGTGGCGGGGGCGGCGCTTTGCGCGCGAACAGGGAGCGGGCGATTGTTATTGGACGTTCTCTCGGGCGACATCGGCTTCCTCAGAGACGACCGGCCGGAGGTCCTCGTCTCCGCGGGCACGCCTGTGCCGTTCACGACTCGGTCGGTGTTCGTTCCGGCTCACTCGGGAAAAATGGAGCTGCCCGTTTTTCAGAACGTAGGCGATACGCAGGAAGAGCGGACGATTCTTTCTTTTCTGACTCTGGACGTGGAGGCGGGCAAGGAAGTGGAAATCCGCTGCACCTTGTCCACCTCGGGGCTGATGCACTGCGTCGTGCGGCAGGGAAACACGACGGTCGAGATGCCCTTGCTCTCGCTGAAACGCGGCGCCCTCCTGGCAACGCCGTCATCGTCTTCTTTTTCTTTTTCCTCTTTTTCTTCCTCTGTTATGGCCGCGCGCCGGAGGATTCGAGATCTCAAGCTGCGGTTGACGCCCCTGGAGATATTGTGCTCTTCCGGGCAGCTCGAAAGGCTTCACGGCTTGGTGCGCCGGATCGAGAACATCGAAGACGACGGCCCCTCGGTGGAAATTCTGGAGGGTATTGTCAAGGACCTGGAAGTTGCGCTATCTTAGATTGGAGCCTGAGCTTTTTTAGCTGTGGTATATTATACTCACGACCTCAAACATTATCAAGATGACCACGGACGCACAAGGATTGTCGGGACGGACGCGCAATGCGCGCCTCTGCAATTTTATTGAGATGAAGAAAGCAAGTTATGGCATCTTAGCTACCCAATCCTCTACGATTTGTTGGAAGAAGAGCTGACAACCGGAAAAATCATGAACTGGCCGGAGGAACAATGATGAATCCGACAACTCCAAACAAAAACCGAAATTTGTTTTCTCGCGTTTTGTGTCGAGATTTATAAGGCGGAGAAAGGTATCAGCGGGCAGCAAGCATACAACTACTTTGATCGTACTGGAGCGGTGGATTATATTATTGACTGCGCCGACGCGTTACATACGACGGAGCCCTTATACATCATCGACAGTATTGACGACTACGTCGCGAATCATTTTGAAGAAACGGCGGCAACATAAAGCGCCCCGGCGCGAAGGCAATTCAATCAAAAGCACTAAATCAAATGAGCCTAAAGACCTTATTGAAAATTTCCCGGCAGGTGTAATATATCCACAGCTTCTGTAATCCGTGAGTATTCCCGACAGGCCAGAAAGAGAGGTGTAGCCCCCCTAAGGTCATCAAGGACAGGCGGATTTGTTAAAGAAGGCGTTGGACGTTTTGAAAGAGCCGAGGTTTTTCTTGCGTTTGGAAGCAATGGAAAGCGGGAAAAGGGAACAAGGTAACTTCGTCTCGCCCCCCGGAGCTTCGCTCGGTGAATGAAGAGCGAAAGACGCGATACACAATGGCAGTACAAAATTCAAGGGGGTAAAACAAAGATGAAAAAGTATTTGGCAGTAGCAGCAGTAGTAGCGTTGGTCGCCCTTGGGGCGCCGGCGTTTGCGGCCACCAATCCCTTCATGGACGTTCCTATCAACCATTGGTCTTATGACGCCATTGGGCAGCTTGCCGCTCGTGGAGTTCTTTCCGGTTACCCGGACGGCACCTACAAGGGCAAGCAGCCCACCACTCGTTACGAGATGGCTTCCGCTCTCGCCCGTGCTCTGGCTGTTGTCGATATGACCAAGGCCAGCAAGCAGGACGTAGAGATGCTGAAGAAACTGGTCGTCGAGTTCAAAGACGAACTGGATGCTCTCGGCGTTCAGGTGGAGGAGATCGACGGTCGCCTTGGAGTTATCGAAGAGCGGTTGGGCGGATGGAAAATCGGCGGGCAGTTGCGTTTGGATATTGATTACGATAAATATGATCCGGAAGACGTAGACGGGGACGGGACATCTGAACTTGCAACCGCGGACGGTACTGCCACTCTTGGTCGTGCTCGTGTCTTCTTCGAGCGGTTCTTCGGCGAAGACGAGTCTCTCCATTTCTTTGGGCGCTTGGATATAACGAGCGTAGCAGGTACGACGTCCAATGCAGCGGGCAATGCAGTTCGCTGGGAGACATTTTATGCCGATATGCCCTTCTTTGGCGACTCAAGACTTTATGCCGGACGTTTCATTTGGGATATGGAAAATGCCTATTATTATGTGAGCGTAGTGGATGGAATGCAGGAAGACTCTCCTCTGACGGATCGCCGCGTGGACGGCTT
>JAISWV010000318.1 GCA_031270755.1 Synergistaceae bacterium | reverse complement strand
CACGAACACCATGTTCACGCAAGGCCAGGAAAAGCCCTCCGGGTTTTAACACACGATACACTTCCGCGCACATTTTTTGTAAATTTTTGGCATGATGGAGTACCTGCCTCGCGATAACGACATTGACGCAGGCATCCGTCAGCGGAATGTTTTCACCCCAGCCTTCCAATATTTCAAACGCCGTCCCCATTGCGTTTTGTATCGTCTTCATAGCTTGCCGTCCGGTGATAGTTCCATTTCCCGGTTCCAAAGCCAGAACCTGATAACCGCAACCCGCCAGCGCGGAAGATAAAATTCCGTTGCCCGCTCCAAGGTCCAGAACGACCTTTTCTGTGTGCTTCAGGGATAAAATACGTTGTATTTCGGCAAATTCTTCACTGTCTTTATAACGCGCCGCAGCTTCCACAGGATCAATATCCAAGTAAGAATCCCGCATCAATTGGTGGTATTGTTCATCTTTCCAGAGTTCTATCGCCGCTTCTTCATAAGATAAAGGCATGAAAATTCCTCCCAGCCAATATCGGAGTTAAACTGTTTCTAAAAGGAGTTCTTTATAAAGTTCAAAAGTTTCTTCAATACAACGATCCCAGGAAAAAAGGGT
Organism: Synergistaceae bacterium; assembly: GCA_031270755.1. Taxonomy (GTDB): domain Bacteria; phylum Synergistota; class Synergistia; order Synergistales; family Aminobacteriaceae; genus JAISLU01. The sequence goes on along the minus strand of JAISWV010000318.1, from coordinate 3,100 downwards.
GCAACGCTGTCGTCCCGATTTTATCATGTGTTCTCTGACATCGTCGTTATAGGCAATTCGATAAAGCTGGTCCGCGAGTTCGTCTCTGGATGTCGGGGTAAACAACAGAGCCGCGTTGCCGGCTACTTCTGGAAAGGAACTCGTGTTACTCGCGACGACAGGACACCCGCAGCTCATGGCTTCCAGAAGGGGGAAACCGAATCCTTCGTAAAGGGAGGGGGAGACAAGTGCGACAGCGTTTTTGTACAGGGTGGCCAACACATCGTCGCCGCCCTCGTAACGTACAATTTTATGAGTAACGCCTAATTTGTCGAATTGTTTTGTTTCTTCCTTTGAGAAATCGGCACCGCCAAAACAAACCACTCCAAAATCTTTTTTCAAATCAGATGACGAAGCAAACGCATTGACCAAACAGTCGAAATTTTTGTAGGAATGCCTTGGTCCGACGAACAAAAAGTATGGAGCGGGAGGTAAAGACATATGGGGTTTCGACAGAGAAGACAAATCGTTATACCCGTGATGTATAGTTTTCACTTTACAACCCTCTCTGCAGCCGTATAAATCCAGAAGATCGTTTTTTGTCGATTCTGAAATGCAGATAAGCGCGTCGGCCCTCCCAAAAGCTTTTTGCTTCAGTTTCGGTGTTTCGTCTTTGGGGAATAAGCGGGGATAGCGTTCGTGTGTAAAATCATGAACGGTCAAAGCGACTTTGGCGTTGGGCAACCCGTAAAAATCATAATAAGTAGGGTGATAGAGGCATTTTCTTCCACCTTCGGGTGCGTGTTTCGCTTGGAAATACCCCCAGAGTCTTTTGTTGACAAAGTTTCGCAGACGTCCTGTATAACGGACAGATGGAACATTCAAGCCCCAATAGCTTCTATAGCGGTTTTTCTCTCTCTCCAACCCATAACGATTCAGAAACAATCCCATAAAAAGGTAAACATCGATACCTTCTCTATCCAGAAGGCGAACGATCAACTCACGGAAATACCTCGATATTCCGCCGTAGATTTGCTGGAAAATAGTGTGATCGTAAAAAACATCCATAGCTGAATTCCCCCTCACGTTAGGGTATCCTCATAAAGTGACGGATTTGAACCCCTTCACAGTACGAATATACTCACGGACGGCACGGACGCCTTCTTCAGCCTGCGCGTCTCTCGGCCCGTCGGAGAAGATAAATAAGTCGCTTTCGGAGGCCAATGTATTGGCAGCGAGGGCCTCCAATGTCTGTTTTGTATGTTCGGGACGCCTGTAGGCAAAAAAAGCAATCGGCGCGAGGCCTTTGGAGTTTTGACGGCTCATCTGACTTTGCTCCTTCGATTATTGGTAAACGTTCAAGCCCAAGGGGGACAGAGCGCGTTCACCCCAAGGCGGGCTCACTGCCCCCCCTGTGAATGAATGCTCGTATTGACTGAGCGTTACTCACATGGTTTGAACGGTTACAATCTATTTGTCTTGAAAACGAAAAAAGAGCTAGCGGCTGGCTGCCTTCTTTATAAGGAGGGGAACGCAGAAACAGAAACGCTGTGAGCTGTGAGCAATTATAATAAATTTTTTCGGAATTCGCAAGGGTAGAATTCATTATTTCATCTCCGCTTGTTAGAATTGACTTTCGGAGATTATAGCACAAAAAACTATCGCCGCGCGAATCGCTTAGTTGCTTCATCTAGCTCCGCCCTTGTGGGCTTGAACGGTTACAAGTTTCGCTGAACGTTGAGCTTATTTTAACATGGCAATTGCCTGCCGTATCGGAGGCGCTTCGAACGGAGCCGGCCGCTTCTGCAGCGGCCATGACAAAAAGCAGTCCGGGAACCCTGTCCGGGCTGCCGGGCTGCTTCTGGTTTTCAAAATTTCCCTATATGCTGCTGCGTTTGCGGGAATAGCGGGCCTTGCCCTCCGATTCGCCCTTTCGCTCGAAGGAGTCGTGCGCCCGGGGCTTGATGTAGCGCATCGGGTCGTCCTCGGGGAAGAGCCCCCATTTCGCCAGCCCGGCGCGGCCCTGTTCGAGGCGGGAAAGCGCCTCGGGCAGCAGCTCCACCATCACATGGTCGTCTCTCAAACGAATGGCCCCGACCTCGCATCGCTCGACCTTCAGGGTAGAGCAAAGAGCGTTCAGAATACGCCCCACGTCCTTGGCTCCCTGACTGCTGCGCAGGCGGGTCATGGTCCCCCGCGGGCGCGAGTGGACACGCCCGGAATCGGCGGCGCGCTCCGTTCGGACGCTGCCGCGCTGACGGCGTTCGCGCTCGCGCTCCAGGTCCGCGTTCAGGCTGTAGCCTTTCGCGGTGCGGGAGTTCAGCGCGTTCAGGAGTTTGGCGACCAGCACCTTCGCGTCCGCGCGCTCCAGCAGGTCGGAAGCCCATTCGAGGTAACCCGCCCCGCTTTCGGCGTCGCCGTGCGCGGCCAGCAGCTTTTCCTCCGCGACCTCCCGCTGTGCCGTGCGGATCAGGTCGATGTTCGGCACGTCCTGCCACTCCACCTTCATCTGGGTCGAGCGCAGCATCATTTTGAAACGCCCGACCTCCAGAGGAGAGAGCAGGATCAGGTTGGTGCCCTCGTGCCCCGCTCTGCCCGTGCGCCCGCTGCGGTGCACGAAAGTCTCCCGGTCATCCGGCAGTCCCATTTGAACGACGTGAGTGACGCCCTCGACGTCGAGCCCGCGGGCCGCGACATTCGTGGCGACCAGACAGGGCATGGAGCCCGATTTGAAAGAGGCCAGCACCGCGTTGCGCTCGCGCTGCGTCATGTCGCCGTGCAGGGCCGCCGCGTTGAAACCCTCGTCCTGGAGCTTCTGCGCGACTTCGATGGATTCAAGGCGCGTGTGGCAAAAAATCAGGCTGCGCTTCGGGCGTTCCCACAGCAGGATGTTCACCAGCCCCTCGAAACGGCGGCGGGAGGGCACCATGTAGACGCGGTGCACTATATCCTCGTGCTGTTCCCCGTCCCGCACGAGGGATATAGTCACGGGGTCCTTGAGGTAGCGTTTCGAAAGCTCCCGAACCTCCGGCGGCATCGTCGCGGAAAAGAGCCATGTCCGGCGCTCCACCGGCAGGGCGTCCAGAATGCCCTCCAATTCCTCCCGGAAACCCATATCCAG
>JAISWV010000313.1 GCA_031270755.1 Synergistaceae bacterium | reverse complement strand
CCGTTTTGCAAAGAGGGGGCCGCCGTCCGGGCGGCAGGCGTCCGCTTTCGTGCGCCTGAACATGATGGAGTTGAGGCGATGTCTGTTTTCTACCATGTCTCTGGGGTCCTTGAAAAGGGCCGGATTCAACAACTGCGCCAGCATCCAGAATTGGAAATGATTACCCTGATGTGGCGTAGCGGAGAGCAATATCAGATCACGGGTATGACTTTTCAACGCTTCCGCCAATTTGTAGTTCGCCGTTTTCTGGACCTTGCTGCCCGTCTTGGCGGCCGTCAGGTGGTGGGCTTCGTCGAAAACGACCAAATCCCAACGCGGGGCTTCGAGAATTTTTTTGATTCTTGTCGGGCGTTTCAGCGTGTCGATACTGGCGATAATCCGGTTGTGTTTGATGAAAGCGTTTGTCTTGCGGTCGGTGACATCTCCCTCAGAGCCGAACACCTCGAAGTTGAGATTGAACACTTCGTTCAGTTCACGGTGCCAGTTGTTGACTAGGCCAGCAGGAACGACAATCAACGCTCGTTCCATTTCATGGCGGCTGTCTAATTCCCTCAAAATAAGGGCGACTTCTATCGTTTTTCCCAATCCAACTTCGTCAGCTATGAGGAAACGACGGGGCAAAGCGGTAGCGACACGATGAGTCAAAACAACCTGGTGCGGGAGAAGGTCAATTTTTGCCGAAGTCAGCGAAGCAGCATTTTCCATCACAGGCAAAGCGTTTGCCTCGAAAGACGTCCAGGCCTTGCGCGCGCGCTCAGCGCCTCCCGCGACATTGCTCAATATTTGTTCTGTGCGGGATAAATGACGACGGACGGTATCGACAGGGACCTGCCGCTCTCCAACGGGGAAGAAGACGCGCAAGTAGCCTTCACGCGCCGAAGCGATTACGACTCCTTCGCCGTATTCTCCGTGAACGATACGTTCGCCGGGCTGAAAAACCGCTTCCGCATTAACCGTTTCCACAGTTTTTATCCCTTCAGCTTATTCGCCGATGGTACAAACCAGCGGGCTTCTTTGAATCGTCGATGAATATTTCTTTCGGATACTCACGGGCCTCCCCCCACAGGACGCGACCGAAGTCTAGCGTCTTGGTGCTGTGCGGAGCGCCGCAGACCCAGCTCACCTCGTCCGTCGCGGAAATTCTGACGCGGCTGGCGCAGTCCGGCAGCCAGAAAATCAACGCGGCTTGGTTATCAAAATGAGATTGAAACGAGAGAACTGCTTCTTTCACTTCGTCACCCAGCCAGTTCTCCGCATCTGCCGGCGAAAGCAAATCCAAGGAACCATCAAGCCCGGCGACGACGAGAGCGTTGTCGCCGTTGCTCGGCAAAACGGGCAAAAAACTATTCCATTTGCCGACAGACATCAATAACTGCCGCAGACTCCATATTTCGCCAGCGTCGCATACCAAGTTACGGGCGTTTTCGTCCCATATCCAACTGATCCCCTGTCTTTGCCAGACCGTATCCGAAAGCTGTTTCATATCTCTATGCCCGTATTCATGACTTCCATCGCAAAAGGATTACCGTTGGACAATTCCGAGGAAGGTAGCGCCAACGGTTCAAAACCAACGTCGTCATATCCCGCCGTTAGTTTCAATAATTTTTTGATGATATCCACCCGTCTTTTTCCGTCGAAGCTCTCAAGAAAAAAGCAGATGTCCACATCGCTTTGCTCAGTAGCCGTTCCGCGAGCGTAAGAACCGAACAAATAAGCCCGCGTCACCGGCAACTCCAGCCGCACACGTTCAGCGTATGCCCTTGCGGCGTCGCTTATGGTTTTAATGTCAACAGCCATTCAAACACCTTCTTTGTGTCCGACAAAACCTCAGACGCTTCTGATTCGCTGATTTGGGAGCCTACCTTACTGATATAGTCCGGATATCGGTTATTGAGGTAGTATGAGGTCAACGTATCGAAAAAATCGTATATGTCCTCGGGAACCGGCGATGGCAGACTTGCCTCATACCTTTTTGCGATTGCTTTGATGTTATGCAAACGCGGCGGCGTATCCGGCATATAGAAAGAATACAAGCCTTTCGCCAATTTTTCAATGGCCTGCTGGCACATGAACACCACATAAAGCCAATGACCGTCCCGAAGCATACTCTCCGCAACATTCAAATCGTACTGCGCGCTGTCCAGCCAGTATTCGTATTTCTCCTGAGCATTCATCAATCTCCGGCCTCCCCGCGCCTCGAAACGGCGTGAATGTTGAACTGCTTATGAATCGGCTTGACCTCAGCGCGGACATACGCGATCTCTTCCTCCGGCGTCATTCCTTTTGTCGCCTCGTAATATTGCACTCTGATATCGTTGAGTTCCGCTTCAATCGTATTCGGCTTTTTCATATCTCGTCGTCCTCGAACAGCCTCAATTGTCTGGGTTTCGCGCTTTGCTTCGCCGACCACATCTTAAAGATAGATACCACTATAGCCGCCGCGTTCTTTGTGTCGGAGTCCGGCCCGTGTTTGACGAACCACTCCAACAATGGCGGCAGCGCGACGTGGGCTTTGAAGTTTTCGTTTTTCAGCGTATCCATCGCGTTTATGCCGCTGCCCTCGAAACACGCGCCGATCAGTACAAGGGCTTGATCCAAATCGGAGGTGAGCCGCCTTTTGTGTCTGCCCTGCCAATCGAGAGCGAAATCGAGAGGCTTTACGTGATAGTATACTTTGTTACTCTCTTTGCACCACCCGCGCGTTTCAAACTCGTCCGGCGTCGTTATGGAACCTTTGAGGAATTTCTGCAACTGGTCTCGTTCCATGGACGCCATACTGTCGAAAACCCGGAGGAACTGCCGCGTGATCGGCTCGGCGTTCGCTGGCGGGCGCTCCTTGCCTTTGTCCGCGTCCTCGTCGATGAGCAGGTTGATTCCCAACAACGCGTCCTTGACGGACATGGGCTGGTCCTCGTCAACGTAGACTTTACCATAGTGGCGGGAAAAATACTCCAGCGCCTTGCCGCGCCGGATAACCTGCAAGTCGGCGGCGGGCAAGCCCTGTTTGACATGGTTTTCGAGCATATCCTTGAGTTTGTTCACGTCGGCCAGGACCTCGCGGCGCATTTTGCCCCAGCTTACGGCAGTCGGTTCCTCGGTGCGCTTGCGGCAGACGTGGATGATGTCGTATTCGATTTTTTCAGAGCCGAATTGACCTTCGCCTTTCGTCTCGTCCGACCGGATCGGATACGTCGCTTCGAGAAAAAATCCCGCTTCGAACAGCGACTCAAGCACAGCAACCCAAGCCTGATCTTTATCGTGATGAAACGTAAAAGCAAGAATCCCTGCAGGCTTTAGGATTCTGTTCGCTTCTTTCCAACACTCGGTCAGCACTAGTTGATAAAAACCGTCAGGGTTATCCGGCTCGCGAAACGAATTTGCCACCGCTTCCGTCGATTTCGGCGTGTACTCCCCTGAAAAAATCTGTGGGTATTTATCTTTCAATACCAAACGCATCCAGACATAAAAAAAATCCGAAAGTTCTGCATACTGCATGATTCCACCGAAAGGCGGATCGGTGATAATCAAATCAATAGAAGAATTTTCTATCTGCCGGAGTTCGGTCGAGGAACATTGGACAATATCGGCGTCTCCAATCGAGTCTTTAGGAGATACCTTTTCACTTTTCTCTTTGTATTGATCAGCAAGGTCTTTGTTGAATTGGCTCAATCCTTCGACGCTCACAATTTCCCAAGGGTGTTTTGCCCATGCCTCCCCCGCGATAACAACGCTTATACAAGAAAGCCAATTCCCCCGTCCAAGAATTGGAAAAACACCGTTTTCAAGCATCGTGTTTTTAGCTTGAAAACCATTTCTACTCATAAAAGGACATAGCTTATCATATCCAATATCCCAAAAACAAAACATGTTCTGGTTGCGCAGAAACTGTTGAAATGCGCCCAATACAAATTCACGCGTCGTCCAGTCGTAGTTTCCAGTTTCAACAATCGCTTTCAATAGTTGAGAGAGGACAAGTGATTGGCGAAAATTGAACAAATCACTCCATTTTTGATAACCGTGTCCTGTGGTGATTACATCTTTTACGGAAACCCTTAAACCTTCTGGAATCTCTGATTGCGGCCAATAATTTGCCAAATCGTCATTTTTGCGTTTTTCCCATTCTCTGACAGCGGTATCATACTGTAGTGTGTATTGTTCGTCAAATTTGGCGAAAAAACGCCCACTATATGGTAAGCCCTTCTTATCACGCTCCGGCGCATAACACTGTATGGCGTAAGCCGCGAAAGGAGCAGTTTTGCCAGTGGGACGAATCGTTGTCACTATTTCTTGTTGCGTACCACAATTACCACACGTGAAAAACCTCGGTTTCGATGTACCTTGATTTGTTCTAAACGTAACACCCGTCTCCGGGCAGGTCACTTTCTCCGGCAATTTCCCCCGCACTTCAAGCAGACGAACTTTCGACGCCCGCTCCTTGTCCCATCTCGCCGTCGATTCGACATCGTCCTGAGCGGAACCGCCGTATGGATTGCCGTCTTTATCCTCTTTCGGGCTGCCCGCAAGCCATTGTGGGTGAACGAGCAAAGTGAGTTCGACCTTTTTGTTTTTGCCTTTGCCGAAATCGACAAATTCTCTATTGCCGCACTTAGGGCATACGGCATCGCTCCTCTCTTTGCCGAGAATCGCGTAGGGCTTTTCGTCAGGCGCCACGTAAAGCGGGACGTCAGGCGCCATACGTGCCTCGTTTTTCTCAACGTCATACTTGCCGCCGCATTTTGAACACTCGAATTCCTTATATTTCACGGTCAAGGTTTTAACCGCCATGACGGGACTTGTCATGATCGGCGTCCGGTGTCCGCAGCCCGTAACCTGACAAGGACCGTGTTTCGCCCAGAACGTGTATATGATTTCCGGGCCTTTGTAATCGTACTCCTTACGTTTCTCCCAAGGGATGGAGAGCGGGTCGAAGTCTTCGGGCATGACGCGCCCGGTCGGTTTATGCGTCCATTTGCCTTTCTCCCCGTCTGGGCCGTCGCAATAGTAGTAGGGCATGATTTGCGGTTTGACCTCGGCTTCGATGTCCGCGAGAAGACGTTTCACTTCTTCGATATCGACCTTGGCGAACTCTTGTTTCACGACGAACCACGCAACAGGATTCAAATCGTTGCCGGTCATCTGCATACCGAGCCGCGCACCTTCGACCAGCGTCGTACCGCCGCCCATGAAGATGTCGGCTACCTTGAGTTTTTTGAACGCGCCTTTTTTCTGATGGTTAGCGTAATAATTCTCCCACACGAGCTTTGCCGCGCGGGATTCGTCCTCGGGCGCTTTCGTCGCCGCCGCGATGAGCATGGCGCGGAAAACGCTGGAGCGCCGACGCGCCCACCACTTCGACATCTGGTAAATGGGCTTGCCCGCATTTCCCTCGATGACGGCGACCTGATTTACCGGCAAGATCGGGAAATCGACCTCAAGACAGGTTTTCGGCCTGTTCGGATCGTTGAAATCCACGGTTTCCAGCGCGACGGCTTTGCCCGCGCCTACCGCTTTCGCCACTTCTTCGGCGAGCCGTTCTTTTTTCGACATTTTTAAGCCCTGGCCTCTGTCTTGCTCAACTCGACAAACGGACACACAATCTCAAGAAGCGAGAGGCCACCATGCGTCAGTACCGGATAACCGCCTGGGCTTTTCCATTTGCGGCGGCCAAGCGCCATTTGCCGCATTCCGCTTATCCCGTCCAGTTCGAGAACGACAGGCGGCACGTAGGGGCCAATCTCTCCAAGTTTGTCCGTATTGCGGCCGCTGGAAAATTTTTCCTTGAGAAAATTTCCGACGGCACCGTCAACGTCCATAAATGTCCCGGTAAAAGCGTAACCGTGATCCGATGTGATGACTAATCGACGCCCCTTCGCGAGCTTCGCGGCGAAATCCCAGAAGCCGTCGCTTTCAAAAACCGCCTCCGCGTCACGCAATATGTTCACAAGCCCCGCGCCTGCGGAGGCATCTTCGTGTACTTTGTCGTCAGGCCAATGGTGCCAGAAAAACCAATTCTTGGAGGTGTCCACCAACCCGGCGCAGTCGCGCCACGGATAATTCACGCTCTCTGTATGAAAATCAGGGAAATAGTCATTGTGTGCGCCGTTGCTTTGCAACTGGCCGCGGTTGGAAAATCCAAGAGCGCGTGCAAACTCCGTCGTTTCGCCGGGCAGTTCGGAGGCGAAAACCTCGTTTTGGTGAATCGTAAACCCATGCGCCTCAGCGCCTTTCAGCAACAAGGGCGTTTCGCGCAGGGACAGGCAGTCGAGAACCAGAATCGCCTTCGCGTCGAAAGGTTCTTTCTGCCATCCTTTCAACCGCTCAGAGGTTTTAGGAACGACGTTACTGAATTCGCGCCAAAGGTCCCAGCCCACCGAGGAAAGGAAATGATCCAACAAACCGATCTCCTGGTCACGCTTCGCAATCTCACTCACTGCCTCTTGCATCGAGACAGGTTTTGCCATGACGTCTTTCGTTTCGCAGATTATGAGCGACCAGGCTTCGTTCGGCGGCAATTTGGTCAAATCCCTCAAAACGTCATGGTCAAGAGGCATCAGTTTTCCTCCTTTTCGAGACTGAGGGAAAACGTCATCCCGTCAGGAAGTTTCTTGAGCAATTCCTTCAACTGCGCGCCGTTGGCGTCGGAAACGCGAATCGAAATTTCGCGTACCGTCGTCGCGGGACCGATGTTCCATTCCTCCATTTTTCCGATGAGGTTAAGCGGCGATGTCGGCGGGTTGTTTAACGGTATCCGCGTTTTAGTTACAGGAGGAACAGGCGGTACGACACCGCCGCCGATTGGAGGATTCACAGCGGGCGGGACAGGAGGCGTTCCGCCGATTCCGCGGCTTCCCGGTTGCGGATCATTATTACCACCAATAGGAGGCAGGGTGACACCGCCCGTCGATGGCACGGAAGACGGTTCCATCAAAATCACTTCGTCGAGCTGGTGGCCGTTCATAGGTAATTTGCTCTTCATACGCGTCCATGCCGCATCGTAATCCTCTCCGGGTTTTTGTTGCAGCGTTTCCAATCCGCGAAGGTCAATTGCAATGTCGCCTTTCGCGCATATCTTCAATATCCGTTCTTTCACGTCTGTTTCGCCAAGCCACGGTATGCAATCGTATTCCGAAGGACGCGGTTCTCTCAGTTCGGCAAGCAATTTGCCAACGCTGCCGTTGTTTTTCGCCGTCTCGCTGACCAGTTCCTCAAAATCCTCCGCAACGAACAAATCAGTGCCGATCTTCTTTTCAATACTCTCAATAGGCTGTGTTCCGCCATTCGCTATATGTTCGACGCTGAACTCGCACTGAGAAGGGTTCGAAAAATTCCAGCGGAGCAAAATAGCGAAACGGTCGAAGCGTTTTTTCAGCTTCTCGCGAAGTTCTTTTTGGTACTTTGAAAAAAGATCGCGATAGCCCGACGATTCCTTACGCCACTCGTCCGCCTGATATTCCGCTCGGGCAAGGATCAGAAGGTCTTTGTCGAGAAATATGTTTCCCGAATCTTTCGCTGGCAGCAGAAAACGGACGGTATTGCGCCGTTTCGTCAGATGATCCTTGAGCCATTTTCCGAGTGTTTCATCCAAATTTCCCGGTTCTTCCGGCAAAACTAATATTGGGAATCTGTCCTCCCAATTCTCGGAACGGTCAGATTCGTCGAGATTCGACCAAGGGTCCGTTCTCCATATTTTTGGAAGCACGATAATACGGTGTGTCGAAGCAACCTCTCCGCCAAGGATATAACGAATCTCCTTGGCGAGCCGCCGCAGATCGCGTCCGTCGTCGAAATATTTATCGTTGCGCGCGTAAGCGAGCAGTTTTGCCTGCGGGTTTTCTTCCTCGCGGAAAATCAGCTTCGGGCCGTCATGGTGAATATTGAAGCTATTTTCGGAAATGACGGCCAGTTCCGATTGAAAAGCGTTGTCGTCGATGGTTTTTTCGCGCGTTACGTCGCTTTGCAGCGTTTGAGGTTCCGCTCCTGCGTAGTTCTCTACAGCGATAGACCGGAGCCAGAGAGCGCTGATTATCTCGCGCAGATGAGGGATTTTACGATTATGCTCGGGCACGGCGTCCTCGATAGAGGTGATGTTGTGCTGCGCTTTCTCCCGAATCCTGCGATGACGCTCGTTCGCCACCGAATCGAGTAGTGTGCCTATTCCAGATTCGTCTATATCGACGCGGAAGTCGGACGGTGTGAGGATACACGATTTTTCTCCGCAATTCTTGAAAAGATTCGCCAGAATACGGATCAAATCGCGGGTTTCCTGTGCGTCCGTCGCCACAAGCACCTGCTCTTCCAGTAGTTTCAGGAGAGCTGGCGCGAAAGGCCACGCTTCAAGGAATTCGTTTCGTCTTTTCTCCTGTTCTGCCGATGTGACATTCAACAGACGGAAGTATTCCGAGACATGGACGTAGATCAGCTTTTCGATACTGCCTTCAGCGATTTGCGCGCGATTTTCGAAAAGACGGTGCAAAAGCATTTTTCTTCTGTCCTGCTGGATACGTTCCGGACTGCCGCCGGCTTTGAAGTCTATCGCAATAGGGTTCACGCGATGTACCTGCTGATAGGCGTCGCTTTCCCCGTTGCGAACGGATATAACGAGTACCAGTAAATCGGGCCTTTCCTTGGCGATCTCGGAAAGAATCTGTATAAAATTGAAAGCCCACGCCTTCGCCGGGTTTGCCACATCGCTTTTCAACCCGTCAAACCAGGTCTGAAATTCGTCCAGGAGCAACACTGTAGGAAAGGCTTCGAGCATTTCACGAATCAAAGTATCTGAGGGCACGTCGGTCTTTTTCGCGCCCATGCCCTCCCATTTACCTTTAATGAACTCGCCTTTGGGATGGCGCTCGAAGAGCAAATCCCAAAGATATTTATAACGCTGACGGTGAAGGCTCTCGCTGATGACGATCATGCCTTCGCGCAGTTTTATGACGGCTATCGAAGGTTCGTTCAATCTCTGCGCCCACGAAGCAAGCCAGCTATGAGTCGAAGCCGTATCATGCGTCGCGTGGAACAACGCGGCGAGCAAGTGAGATTTACCGAGCCCTCGCTCACCGATGAGAACAACAGGACGCCCTTGATCCGGCCCTATCGCTTCAATGGATTTCAGCAAATCAAGCGTAGGGTAAGTGATTTCAAGAAAATCTTTTGCCTTAACCTGCGTTGCTCCGGTATTCTCGTCATTCGAGAGTTCAATCGCGGTCCCTTTCAGGCGCTTTCCCCGAAATTCCTCACGTAAAGCCAGACCTAATATAGCCATTCACCTCACATCGGACAACTAATATTTTTGAATTTACGGAAGATTGCCGCCAAAAAATAACAGCGCGAGATACAGTTCTTACCAACCGTAAATACGCTGTAATTGTACAACATTTTCGAGGATAAGACTTCCTTCGTATTGAGGTTATTCAACGCGGTACGTTTGGCTAAATTTATCACCTCCGCGACGCTGATACTTTGTAAGCGCCAAATAGTCAGTCACCTATACACCCCAGCCACAAAGCTATAGACTACCTTGCAACAGGCAAGAACTACGGTGAGGGTGGATTTTCATTCCTTTCGACTGTCTGCTGTGAG
>JAISWV010000261.1 GCA_031270755.1 Synergistaceae bacterium | reverse complement strand
GCTCCGACCGGCTGGCGTCCTCCGCGGAGAACTCCACGTCCTCCACCAGGTCCCGTGCCAAGGAGACGGCGAACTGAATTTCCTCCAACACCTCGCCGGGGGTCATCCTGAGTTTGTGTTGCATGTGGATGGGGCTCGTGGCGATGAAGGTGTGGATGCGGCGCCGCGAAGCGCCTTTCAGGGCATCGGAACAGGCTCGGATGTCCTCTTCTTTCGTTCGGGCCAGCCCCGCGATTATGGATTCGGGCACCTCGCGAGCGATGGCCTCGACGCAGGTAAAGTCCCCGGGAGACGCTGCAGGGAACCCCGCCTCGATGACGTCAACGCCCAATTTGCCCAAATGGCGGGCGATCTGCAGCTTTTCCGCCACGTTCAGGTTTCCCCCTGCCGCCTGTTCGCCATCGCGCAATGTGGTGTCGAAAATACGAACTCTGTCACCGCTGCTCATAACAAAACACCGTCCTTTTAACTGAGTAAAAAAACAAGGACCCGAACCTGTCGTCCGGATCCCCGTTTTTCATCTTGTCTTTCGCTTTTTGACTTCGCTAAACGCCCAAAAGCGCCGATTCAAAGAAAAGGGAATCCGCGTGCGCGCAAAGTCCGAGGAGGAGATTCAATTTGCAAAAACTCGATCCAAAACCGACGTTTCCGCCGCTCGATTCGCTCGACCGCTTCGCCCGATCTGTCACGCTCGTTTACCCCTTTCTTTTTTTTATTATTTTACGTGGAAACAATTTGAGATTTTAAAGTGAATTGGGAAAGCTGTCAAGTGCCGCCGCGTTTCCCAATTTCGCGGAATGCAAATGAAAAATTTAACATAAAAGCAGTAATTTAAGCGCTTTATGCATCGAAATCGGGAGCCCGCTCGGCGGCCCTGCAGCAGGACGTAACCAGCGCGGCATACAGAGCTTACAATGAACGAAAGGCGGCCGGCTTCTCTCCGACTCTCCGACTCTCCGACTCTCCGACCGCCGTGTTTTGTTGGCGCTTCTTATCTCGCGTTTACAGCGGGCTCTATTTCGTTTCCACGATCTTCTTGTAGAGCTCCAGGACTTCGGCGGGCTTCGTGGTCAAAAATTCCTCCACGGCGGGCCCGGCCAGGGCGGAGAAAGCGGGTTTGTCCACGGTGACGAACTCCATTCCCTTCTCTTTCAAGAACTTTTCGTTGGCGGCCACATCGGCCAAGAACAGTTCCCGCTCGTAAACCTCCGCCGCCTTACCCGCGTCGAGGACGGCCTTCTGAAGGTCCTCGGGCAGCTTCTGGAAAAAGTCCTCGCCAATCACCAGGTAGATCCAGCCGTACACGTGTTCCGTCAGGTTGACGTACTTCTGCACCTCGTAGAGCGAGCCGCTGCGGATGAGGTCCAGCGGGTTCTCCTGCCCGTCGATGACGTTCTGCTGCAGGGAGGTGAAGACCTCGGAGAACGCCATTGGGGTGGGCTTGGCGCTGAAGGTCTCCCACACTTTCACGAAGAGGGGTACGTTCGGGACTCGGATCTTGAAGCCGTTCAGCTCCTCGGGTTTCTTGACGGGGCGGTTGCTGGTCAGGTTGCGCGGGGCGCGGACGAAGGCGGAAACGGGGCGCAGCTTCACCTTGGCGATGATGTCTTTCTCGATTTCCTTGCCGATATCGCTCGTGAGGACCTTCGTCAGGTGAGCCATATCACGGACCATGTAGGGGACGGCGATCAGGGCGCACTTCGGAGCCCAGTTCTGCATGGACTCCCCTGTGATGACCATGTGGGCGATACCCGTATGAATTGCCTGAATCGTGTCCACTTCGTTGCCCAGCTGCTCGTTGGCGAAGACCTGACAGACGACACGCCCGCCGGAAAGCTTCTCCACCTCTTCCGCGAACTTCAAAGATGCCTTGTGCCACGTGTGCTCCTCGTTGGCCAGGTGCCCCAGCTTCAACGTGTACTCCGGCGCCGCCGGCGCGGGCGTCGCAAAAATCGACAAAACGAAAACCACCGACACGGCAACAAACACTTTCCACTTCATACAAAACGCCTCCTTATCGATATTGGGATCTCATACACGAGTCCCTTGAAGCTCGAAAAAATCAATGCATCAAAAAGTTCGGCAGCCAGGTGGAGAGCGCCGGAATGTAAGACACCAGCAGCAACACGAAAAGGCAGATGATCAAGTAGGGCATGTTGGCCTTCACGATACGGCTGATGGAGATCTTTCCGATGCTGGCGGCCACGAAGAGGCACACCCCCACGGGAGGGGTGATGAGCCCGATCACCAAGTTCAGCACGCAGATCATGGCGGACTGGATCGGGTCCACTCCCACCTGCCCCAGCACGGCCAGCAGCGTAGGGAACAGAGTCATCAAGGCCGCGATGGTCTCCATAAACATCCCCACGAAAAGAAGAAATACATTGACGATCAGGATAATCAAAAACTTGTTCTGAGTGACGGAGAGCATCGCTTTGGCGATCAACTGAGGGATCTGTTCGCTGGCCATGATCCACCCGAAGACGTTGGCGAAGGCCACCAGGGTGATGATGGACGCCGACATGATGGCGGACTCTTTCAAAACTTTAGGGACGTCTTGGATACGAAGGTCTTTGTAGATGACGACCCCCACGAATAGGGCGTATATGCAGGCCACGACGGAGGCCTCCGTGGGGCTGAACCAACCGCTCAAAATCCCGACGAAGATGATGGCCACCATCATCAGCGCCCAGATCCCCCCGTAGAACTCCTGCCAAAAGACCTTCCACGTGGGCTTGGAGCCCTTGGGATACCCGCGCTTGACCGCCAGCCAGTAGGTGACCGCCAGCATGATGCCTCCCGTCAGGAAACCCGGTATGGCTCCCGCCAGGAAAAGTTTGCCCACGGAAAGCCCCGTCAGAGTTCCGGCGATGATCATCGGCATGGAGGGCGGAATGATAGGGCCCAGGCAGGAGGTGGAGGCCGTTATGGCGCAGGAAAAGCCCATGTCGTACCCTTGCTTGTGCATGGCGGGGATCATGATGGTCCCCAGGCTCGCCACGTCCGCCACGGCCGTCCCCGAGACGCCGGCGAAGAACATGGAATCCACCACGTTGGCCAGGGCGATTCCTCCGCGAATATGCCCCACCAGGACGTTGGCGAAGCGGACGATGCGGTCGGAGATTCCTCCTTGGTTCATCAGGTTCCCCGCCAGGATGAAGCCCGGCACGCACAGGAGCGTGAATGAGTTGATCCCCGCGAACATGCGCTGAGGGATTACCGTCAGCGGAATGCCGGCTCCCACCAGATAGATCAGGGACGAGAGCCCCAATGAAAAGGCAACGGGAACGCCCGCGAAAAGGAAAACGACGAAACTAAGAAACAGCACCGTTACCATAATTCACCTCTCCAGTCACAAGAGCCTTGAAGTCCTCGAAAACGAGAGCGGCCGTGTAAAGCAGGACGCTTCCGGAGTGCAGCACCATGCTGCCGTAGATCAGGTTCATGGGAATTCCCAGTGAGGCCGAGGTTTGAATGCTTCCGATGGCGGCGTTTTTCCAGCCGTACCAAACCGTGACCGCCATGAGCACGATGGCCGCCCCGTCGATGCACAACTGAATCAGCGCGCGGGGGCGTCCCTTGAGGAAATTGATGAACACGTCGACGTTGACGTAGGCGCGTTCCTTGGCCGCCAGTCCGGCCGCCAGGGCCACCATGTAGAGCATCAGGAAACGGGACGCCTCCTCCGTCCAGTGAGGGGAGCGGGGCAGAAACATCCTTGAGTAGACCTGCAGCAGCACCACGGCAATCAGTCCCACGAAGCACAACGAGGACGTCCAGGCCAAAAATCGTTCCAAATAATTTTTAAGCAACTCCACATTACCTCCTCTCAAACTTTGCTTTGTACACCATGCTCGACTATGAATCTTCACGAAAATCTCCGGTCGCCGCGAAAAATCCCTTCATGCCCTAAAAAGTCAGAAGAACCTTGCAGGTTTCAAGAGGCTTTTCTTCGATCAAATCCAAGGCTTTCCGGGCCTCCGTGAAGGGAAATTTGTGAGAAATCAGCTTTTCCGGGTCGAGCCCCTTCCCAAACCACTCGATGACCCGGGGAAACATGTTGCGGTTGAGTCGGGAGCCGATGATGGAGAGTTCTTTCTTCGTGATCTCCAGGGGGACAATCTCGGCCGGGCGTTCGGAGAACCCCAGGTGAGCGATGCGTCCCGCGGGCGACGCCATTCTCAGGAGCGAGGGAAAAAGCGCGGGAATGCACACCGCGTCCACAATCAAGGGAACCCCTTCTCCCGTCCACTTCAGCATCTCCTCCTCGAGGTTTTGGCGTCCGCTGTTGACGCCCAGCTCCGCGCCCAGTTCCCCAGCGGTCTCCAGGCGGGAATCCAGAACGTCCGCCACGGCCACCCGGGCGCCGATGAGCACCGCTCCCATGAGGACGGTCAAGCCGATAGGGCCCGCGCCCATGACCAGCACCCGGTCCGAGGCGGTACATTCCGTGCGCGACAGGACGTTCGCGGCAATGGAGAAGGGCTCGATCATGGCGGCCTTCTCCCAGGGCCATTCTTTGGGGACCACATGCGCGTTCGCGGCGGGGACGGCAACGTACTCGGCCATTCCTCCGTCTTGGTGTACGCCGAAGACCTTCAGCCGGGAGCAGACGTTGGGGCGTCCGACGGAGCAGGGGTAACACGTGCCGCAGCTGGTCACCGGGTCCACCGCCACGTGGTCTCCCACCGAAAGCCCGCGCTTCTCGGGCGGCAGTTCCAGCCCCAGGGCGGCCACCTCTCCCGCGAACTCGTGGCCGATAACGCGGGGGTACTCCGCCAAGGGGTTCGTCCCGTGATAGATGTGCACGTCCGAACCGCATATCCCGGCCGCATGCACACGTACCAGCACCTCGCCCCTGCCGGCGGAGGGCATGGGAAGCTCCGCGACGTCCAAGCTCTTGGGTTCTTTGACGTAGACGGCTTTCATGGGCATCGTCCTCCTCGTTATGCCTCTTTTATGTCTCTTTGTTATGTCGTCCTTTCGCTGAACGAGCGTTGTGAGATATCGTGCACCGTATCCGTTCGTTCAAACGGTTATCTTAGACCATTGTATCATCGATTGCCGTTTCCGTGCCGCATCGTCAGTGTACGGGTCCAGCCGGGAGCGTAACGAAAAAGACGAATTTCGTCCTGCCGGTGTGTTCAATGCAACCGTGAGTTTTGCAGAGTTTTGTACTATATAATACTCTGCGCACATGAAAATACTTGATTTATAGTGTTTACAGCACCTCTTATTTATAGTGTGGAAAATTAAAAGGAGGATCTGTCCATGCGAAAAAAATTTGTGCTGTTGTTCACGGTGGCGCTGTTGGGCTCGCTGCTGACGGGAGGTAAGGCCGAAGCCGCCCTCAGCGCGGAAAATTTGTCTATCTCAATTTGCAATGATGCACAAACTTTGCGTAAAACGATCATTGACAGAATTCTTTACATCAAGGCGACCCTTCCGTGTAAACGCCGTTTTTTTATGCGTAAGTCTTCATCTTTTTCGCAGTTTTCCAACATTCCCTCCGCTAATTCAAACATAGCCGATCCAGTCTATTTATTCACTATCTTCACTTCGTCTGAAATTCATATCCCAATAGGTATGTCTTAATTCTTTTCGGTATAAATCTGACTGACTTTTAACCATAACAACCAAACTACCCTCTCTCGTCAGCCCATGCCGTGACTCTTTTTCCTCAAGTTGACAGCAGTGCTTTACAAGGCGCTAGAAATACAGTCTGCAAAAAACCTCAATGGGAAATGCACCAATTTGTTAAAATGGTGCGTTCTATATCCATAATACCACGTAGTTTACCATAAAGTCGCCGGACCCCCGGCAAAGCGGGGAGGTTACCAATTCAATTAATATATAATGATCGATACAATATGTTATGGATACTTATGTTTTTCGAATTTTGAGATATATTGAAAGGTTGATTTTTTAATGGGGCTTTTGTAATGCTTAATCTTGGAATTCAAGCTCTTGATAGGGCATCAACGAAACAAATCAAGCTCTTTCAGATTTTTAGGAACAAAATTAACTACAAATTAAGATCCATGTATGTTTTGTCCATTCTCTCCCTGTCGATCCCGATATACCTCAACGTGCAGGAACTGGCTGAATGATTCAATAGCTTCTGCACCAATCCTATATCACCGCCGTTGTTTTTATAGACATGGTAGCCGAACGTCTTACGGAGCGAGTGAGTTCCTATATTTTCCAATCCTATAGATTTCCCTGCGGCTCTTAAAATCCTCCAAGCCTGCCACCGGCTCAATGGCCCACCCTTCTGAGATGGAAATAATGGTTCCTTTCTTCCGTTGCTTCCGCATTGCTTCAAATAAGCTGACAGTGCTTTCTGTACAGATTTGTTGAGCGGAAACCGCTTCTCTTTTCCTGTTTTTTGCTCTTTCAGCCTTACTGCTGCCACGATTTTACCCTTATCGTTCAAGACGTCCCCAATGGATAGCGATAGCAAATCTCCAATCCGCAGCGCCGTATTGATTCCCATGACGAATAAAAGCGCGTCTCTCTTCTTATATTTAAGGATCGCCTTCATCGCCGCGACTTCTTCCATTGTTTTGATTGGTTCAACCTCCATCTTTTACACCTCCTTGTAGCTGCCAAGCAGCTTGAAATAAGGGTTTGCCCCATTAGCCCCTTCCTCAAAAACGCACCATTTTAACAAATTGGTGCATTTTATAGCGTCAGCATAGTACGCGAGTTGCGTGGCGAAGATAAAAATCGCGACATGCGCCAAGAATATAGATGTCGCCTAGCATAACGAAAAATCGGAAGAGGGTGTTTTTGTGTTTGGCAGAAAAACGAGACGCATTTTCAAGCCGGTTTCAATGTGGCAGGAGACGCTTTTGGACGTGCCTATGGGTGTATCTTTTTTTGATGCGGCCGAGCGGATAGAAAGCGGGGCAACCGAATGAAAACCCTGAGCCTAACCTACCGCGCCGTCATCTTAGCTGTATTCGCCGCCTGCTTGATTTTTTTTGCGGCCTTTTACAGAGATTACCTGATGTTCGGACGGCCGGACCGGGTTGAAATAGAGTCTCCCGCTCTGGCTTTAAAAGATTCGTCCAAGTTGTACATTGTGGATTTATCCCGCAAAAGGCTTTTGCGCGTTGACGAGGAAGGGCGCGCGGACTTGACGTTGAGTGCGGGAAGCGGGCGGTTCGATGAGATTTACGACCTGGCGGTGAATAAAAACGGCGGCTTCTTCATCCTCAACACGGTTCGCGATGGAGAAACGAGACGCATCCGCTCGGAGTCGGTTCAGGAGTATGATCCGGATGGCCGTTTCGTCAGAGAAGTCTTTCACGCTGAACATGAATATCCCTCCTTCAATCGTAAAATTCCCGGCCTTGCCGTGAACGAGGAAGGGCAATTCTTTTTCGTCACGCTGGAAGAAGACGCGTTTATCTTGCGCTCTTCCGTCATCGGCGTACCCTCGAAACCGCGGGAAGAATTTATCGAGACCCTCTATCCTTTTCCAATGGCGTCAAAGATGTTCAATTTATTCGACGTCGAAAAAAGCGGCGGCGTCCTGTTCACGGCAAAAAACGGGGAAATATACAGAACCATACCCCAGAAGGCAAGAGTGGAAAGGATTTTCTCCTCTGCCCCGAGAAACGGCGGAGGAAACGGGGCGATACCGTGGTGCGTCGCGGCTGGCGGGTCGAGGGTGTTTTTCACGGATTTGGGCAACCGCGGCATATATTCTTTCGGAGATGACCATGAACCAGAAATCGTATTTCATGACCCGGACACAATTTATTATCGCATCTCGGCGAAGAACGGCGCCATAGCCGCTACCAGCGGCAATTCCGTCCTGCTGATCGAAAACGGGCAAAATGCCGTTCTGGATCGATTTGCGGTATCTTTCAAGATTTTAGCCATTCGCCTCGGCCTCTGGCTCTCCATAACGGTCCTATCGATCTGCCTTCTATGGGCGCTTATTTTTCTCGTCCGCGTCATCGCCGCGAACAGAAACGATTCCCTGCTGAAAATCAGCTGTATTGTCATTCCCTGCACAATGATCGTCACCATCGTCTTGTGCCTGATCGTGACTAAAGAGACGACGAACATGATGACAACGGAAATGCTGACCCGGCTGACGTCCATAGCCGAGCTTGTCGCCAGGCAGCTTCCCGTGGATTCGCTGCAAGGACTGAACGACGTCGGCGATTATATGAACGACGACTATAGCTCCGTGAAAAGTCTTCTGGAAGAGGCGTTGATCTCCAAGGAAGAGTTCGCGCGGATGTATTGCGTATTGTACAAGATTCTCGACGGATCGATCTCCGAGGTGTACGATTCGGACAATAACCACGGCATAGTGGGCTATCCCTATGATTGGCCGGTCGAGGGCTCCGACGAGGAGGAAATATTGACGACGGGCAAATATAAGACCTATATATATCCGTCGTGGGTTGACGGCGGCGTTATTTTCTCCTTGTGTCCGGTTTACGGCAAAAACGGCAACGGCGCGGAACCTGTGGGCCTGATCGAGATAGGCATGGATTTGGCGGCCTTCAGGAAGGCGAACCGGAACCTCATCGTCAATATCATTTTGAACATCGTTTCCATGAGTGTGGTTATGATCATCATTGCCTTCGAGGCGCTGTCCTTCCTCGACGCCCGCGGACGCGCGGCGCGGCTCATGTCGTCGGGCGCCGGCGTCCCGGCGTTTTTGATGAGAAGCGCCGTTTTTCTCGTTTACTTCACGACGAACATCGCCACGGGTTTTCTTCCAATCTACGCACGCGAGATCATTCAGGCGGGCGGGCGCGATTACCCGTTCCCAATCGAATTTCTCATTGCCGCGCCTATTTCCTCCGACGTGTTTATGGGCGCTCTGGCGTCGCTGTTTGGAACATCGATATGCCGGAAGCTGGGGATAAAAATCACCGCGATTCTGAGCGGGCTGCTTGCCGTGGCAGGGCTTTGTATGGAATTTTTATCCGCGGACATCCTGTGGCTGACGGCGGGCTTTGCCCTGTGCGGTTTCGGATGCGGCCTGACGCTTTTTCTGGCAAACCTGAAAGCGGCGGGAGAAAAAGACACCGATGAAAAAGACAAGGCATTTGCCGGCATTACTGTGGCCCTCGCCTCGGGCGTCAACAGCGGGGTGGTGTTCGGCGCGTTCTTGACGAACTGGCTGCCGAACCGGGCTGTGTTCGGCGTTTCGATTTTCTTCGGGCTGGCGCTGCTGGCATTTTCAGCTAAATATATGACGAAGATCGCTCAGGACGAGTTGGGCACTGGAAATGAACGCGGAAGCATGAACGGAGTGCGGTTCATTCTGTCGCCCAGGGTCTTTCTGTATCTGTTTGCCATGATGGGGCCCATGATGGCCTCCGGGTATTTCTTGATTTACCTGTTCCCCATCGTCGGTTTCGACTTGGGAATACCGGAAAGCTATATAGGCTACTCGTTTTTGCTGAACAGCTTGATGGTGGTTTTCTTCAGCGCGTCTTTCACCAAATTTTTATCGAAGAAAATCGGAAAACCCCTCTCGCTTTTGCTGTGGGTTCTCATTTACGCGGGGGCTTTCGCCTCATTCTCCGTATTTCAGAATATTCCCGTTCTGCTCCTGGTACTGGTTTCGATGGGATTCGCGGATAGCTTCGGGCAGTCTCTTTCCGCCAGCTATTACACCGATCTGCCCGAGGTCAAAAAATACGGCTACGGAAAGGCCCTCGGCGTCTCGAACGTGGTCGACAACGCGGCTCAAACCGCCGGGCCGTTCTTGTTCAGCTACGCGCTTCTCATAGGTCAGGGCAAAGGACTGCTGCAAATCGCGCTGATCCTTACGGCAATGGCGTTCTTGTTTTTCTTGTTTTCTTTCAGGAACGAAAATAACGCGCATTAGGTTCTACAAAAGCAGACTGGCTATCGCCTATACCACAGGCTGTGAAACTGACGCTTGCGCAGGCGACGGCTGGCAAAGGCTGGGAATGGAGGGTGACAGCTTGTGAAAAATCTGAAACTGACGCGCAGCCGCGCATTATACGAGGCGTTCGATTTTGCCTCTCAAAAAAAAATAATCTTGATAGAGGCCCCCATCGGGTATGGAAAAACCGTTTCGTCGGACCTATGGCTGGATCACGCTGGAAAAACTCCTCTTAGATCGTCGATTTCTCCTTACGACAACGACCCGAGGATTTTTTTCCGCAGATTCTTGTCGCTTTTGAATAACGCTTGCGGGGAAAACACGGTTCTCGAATCCGCCGTCGCCTCGCCGGAGCTGGACGCCGCCCCCGCCGAAACGACGATGAAGGCCCTTCTTTCACTTCCCCGCTCTCCTCAAAAGCTGCCGCTCGCCGACGCGATCCTCATCGACAACTGCCATTTCCTCCGCAACAAAGAAATTCTCCGTCCTCTGCCTTTTATCCTCGATGCGCTCCCATCCTGGATAACCGTCCTTTTATTGAGCAGGGGAAACACGATTCCAGAGATCACAAATCCTGTTGGCATAGAACCGAACGAAATAGGGTTTTCTTTTTCCGAGAACGGAAATTTCGCACGCATCGGACCCAACGAACTCCGATTTTCGCCTGAAGACGCGGCGCTTTGCTTCGAAGCCCACGGCACATACATATCCGAGCGCGAGGCACGACGTTTGTGCGAGGCGACGGATGGATGGCCCGCGCCGCTGGCGCTGACCGCCGCCGCCGGGACCACCGAGACGAGAAAGGTGTTTTCCCTGTTGGAACGGTATATCGAAAAGACGGTATGGAGCCATTTGGATGACGAAACCAGGAATTTTCTGACGGCGGCCAGCGTCGGCGGAGAGATTCATCCGAAAGTTTGCGGGCTTTTGACAGGCGCGGCCCCGAACCGAACCCTTGACGTTTTGGAGCGCGCCGAATGGGGAAGCGGCGGGTTGATCCGCGGCATTGGAGACAGGTACGTGTGCCGCAAGCCCTTTCTGAATTTCTTACGGATTCGGCGGGAAGCGCGCGAAGACAGAAAAAAAGTATATAAAACAGCCTTGGATCACTACATGAAGAAAGGCCAATGGCTCGAAGCCGCGATATGCGCGGCGAGAGGAAACTTCGATGAGCGCTTGACCGACGCAGCGGCGCGATTTTTCCGGCAGGGCATGGAAAACGGATCCGCGGCGCGCTGCCTGGAAGATCTTACGAAACTGGAAGATGCGATACCGGCGGCGAAATTCTCGGAATTGCCGTACCTCCATATCGCCGCGGTCCGGCGGGCGCACCTGGCCGGAGACGCGGATGAAGTCAGCCACGCTCTGAGCAGGCTCCGGGAGGCCATGCCGGAGATCGCCGCGAAATACCCCGAATTCCTGGAATACGCGTTGCTCGTGAACGAGCTGGCGCCCGGGGACAATACGGCTGCGCGCGAGAGCCAATTTCGGATTCGCGAAAGGTACGCGCCGGCGTCTTCCCAAAACCTTCCGTTCTTCCACAAGGGGGAGAAAGATTTTTCCGGCTGTCCTGGGCTTCCAGAAAATGTTACCTGGCTGAGGAAAGCGTCTTCTATATGGAAGGGCGGGTATAAAACGGTGGAGGCCGTGCTGAGAGCCGGGCTGTGGTACGAGAAAAACCGTCTCGCCGAAGCTAGGGCCAGCGCCGCCGAAGCGGTTGAATCCCTGTCCGACACGGAGATTTTCCCCGAACCCGCGAAAATTCCGCCGGAAGTTGTTTTTTTCACCCACATGCTCCCCATCGCCATTCTCGACGCGCGAGAGTGCGCCGACGAAGCCGCGCGCCTCAGAGAGTCGCTCAGAGCCAGGCTGGAAGCCGCGGACGCAAATTTTCTGCTGCCGAATCTCATGGCCTACGAGGCCAAACTGCGCATGATGAGCGGGGACGCAAGAGTGGCCGAAGCATGGCTGAATAACTATGCAGGCGCGGGAAGAAAATTGGAGCTTCACGGGATATTCCAACACCTGACCACGGCCAGAGCCCTCATGGTGCTTCGAGAGCCTGAGAAAGCCAGGGATTTTCTCCATCGCCTGCAAGAATTGGCCGAAGGATTCGACAGAGTTATCGATAAGGCCGAAACAATGACGCTTCTGTCCATATTGGAATGGCACAGAGGAAGCGAAAACCGGGCGGTTTCCCTTCTCCGCGAGGCTATAGCCGGAGTTGAACGCCACGGTTATGTCCGGGTCTTCGCCGACGAAGGCGGATCCATCCTGCCCGTTCTGTCCGAATTGGCGAAGACGGGGGAAAAATCGACAGCGGGAAACCGGCCC
Organism: Synergistaceae bacterium; assembly: GCA_031270755.1. Taxonomy (GTDB): domain Bacteria; phylum Synergistota; class Synergistia; order Synergistales; family Aminobacteriaceae; genus JAISLU01. The sequence continues at coordinate 551 of JAISWV010000261.1, read as the reverse complement.
GGCGTCGTCTTTTTAAACGAGATATGGGAAGCGGCCAATAAGCGCGCTGAAAAGCGCGCCGGGATTGCCAGGTTGTTCCCCGTCTGCCTGCCGAAACTCACGAAGCAGCAGTCCCTCATGCTGGAATACCTTGCGGACGGGTTAGGGAGAAGCGATATCGCCTGCCGTACCCACCTTTCACCGGACACCGTGAAATTTCACGTGACCCGGCTTTATAAAAAATTGGCCGTCCATAACGTCACCGACGCCGTAACCAAATCCAGAGAAATGGGGTTGATTTGATTGCCGGAAAGAGAAACGCCGCGTCTCGCCAGAGAGCCGCTGGGAAGCCCCTGCAAAGGACAGGAGTCCGCGAAAATTTTTTTGGAACGGGTGAACCGGGACAAAAATTTCGCCCGATGCTTCGAGGGGGTGGAATCCCCGGAGACGTTCCTGGAAATCGTGAGGCACAGAGGGTACGACTTCACCAAAGAAGATTTGAAATACGCCGTCGTGGCCCTCTCCAACATGTCTTTGTCGGAGGCGGAACTGGCTCGCGTGTCCGGCGGCTT
>JAISWV010000282.1 GCA_031270755.1 Synergistaceae bacterium | reverse complement strand
AGGAAGAACCGCGAAAAATTCGAAACGCGAATAGAAAAATCCGTGAACGATCTGCGCGGCGAAATGAACACGCGGTTCGATAAGATGGAGAAAAGCATAGACACGCGGTTCGAAAAGTTGGAGAAAAGCATAGACGCGCGGTTCGAAAAAGTCGATAGCGACATCAGGGATTTGCGGGGAGAGATGTTTGGTTTGCGCGGAGAGGTGTCTGATTTGCGCGGAGAGATGTTTGCTGGATTCGACAAGCTGAACAGCAAGATGGACAGCCTTTTCAGGTGGATGATAGGCGTTCTCGTCGGCACGGTTTTGATTCCTATAGCCTTGCAATATTTCACCAAATAGCCCCCCGGTGAATGGAGCGGCTGCGGAACAGGCCGGCGCAGCGCTCGATGGCGTAACTCGATAATACATTGAGCCCCCGCCTATGTGGGGTGGCTTTTTACCTTTCATTCCCGATTTTTATCCGATTTTAATTTGGCCGATCGAGCAGCCGTTCAGTTTGCCGATTTCCTCCGCGCCAATCCGGCGGTTGAGTCCGTAGTCCGTGGTGTCGTGCCGCAGAAACGTCAAGGCGATAAAACCGTCGTGCACCGCTTTCACGTCGCTGCCCTCCAGTTCTTCGGAGTCCACGGAGGTCCCGCCGACCCAGTAGCACGGTTTCCCTCCCGGGACGGCCCCGGTTTGAATACGCCCTTGGTAGCGGCGCCGCCCGGTAAAAGTGATCTTGAAACCCTTGACCTGGGAAAGAGGGATGTTCGGAACGTTCACGTTCAAAAGGGCGGGGCTCGAGCCGAAAAGGACCTCCAGATTGGCGGCTAATGCTTCCACGGCGCGGACGGCGGTTTCGTAGTGTTTTTCGTCCGCCCCCTGATTTTGAATGGTGCCGCCCAACACAAGGGAGACCGCCACGGACCTGCGGTTTTCGAAATATCCCTCCCGGGCCGCCGCCACCGTTCCCGAGTAAAAAACGTCGCAGCCCATGTTGGAGCCGCTGTTGATCCCGGAAAGCACCAGCTCCGCGTCCGGCGTCACGACTTCCATTCCCAGCATCACGCAGTCCGCGGGGGTTCCGTTGCTCCTGAAAGTTCGCACTCGCGGGTCATATCCGGGAAACGTTTCCTGCTTGAGGTGCAAAGAGGAGGTGGTAATGGAGTGCCCCGCCCCGCTGCGCTCGCGGTCGGGCGCGACGACTGTGACGTCGTGCCCCAGCTCGGCCAATCGGTTGCTCATGCAAATGATGCCCGGCGCGTGGACGCCGTCGTCGTTGGAGATTAAAATTTTCATGTTCCGCGTCCCGTCTTAAAAGAAATTGCGAACGAAACCCAGACTGCCCAGAGGCAAAAGACTCCAAAGCAGGTGAGAAATGGGGTTGAAGAGAAAATCGATGATGCCCGTGAACAGCAGCACAAACAAAATGATGATGCCGTTTCGCTCCAACCAGTGATAGTAGCCGACATAACGGTACGGCAGGAAGGCGTAAAGCACCTTGGACCCGTCCAGTGGAGGAATCGGAATCAAATTGAAGGCCGCGAGCCCCATGTTGATGGCGATCATCTGCCAGATCACCAGAAATCCCGTCATTCCCGTCATGGAAACCCACACGTTGCCCAAAAACCGCAAACAGAAGACGCAGACAACAGCCGTCAGTATATTTCCGGCCGGCCCCGCAAGAGAGACGAGGATGATGTCGCGCTGAGGATGTCTGAAATAGCGCGTGTTGATCGGTACGGGCTTGGCCCATCCGAAACCTGCAAACAAAAGCAAAAGCGTCCCTATGAGGTCGAAATGGGCCAAAGGGTTCAGAGACAAGCGGCCTTGGCGCTCGGCAGTGGGGTCCCCCACCAGCTTGGCGGCGTAACCGTGGCAGAACTCGTGAAACGATATGGCCCACAACACGGCAGGCAACGCCAATAAAAGCATCTTCAGCCCTTCGAGGCTGCCTAAATTACGAAATAGCATATTTTTCTCCTTCTCGTGCTCTCATTTTCAATTTGTCAAGATGTTTGCAATATTTTCCAGCAACAGTGTTACTTTATTCCGATTTTCAAGGCTCGTTTTCGTTACAGTTTCAAGCTTTACAACCCGCTGGGCTCAAAGTCAATCTCGCCGCAGCATTTCCTGCAGATAGAGCACTTCGTCTTCCCGGGTTTTGATTTTGCCGTCCATGCGTTCGAGCCGAATCCCCTCCAGCATTTCCCCCAGCCAGGCCCCGGAACTGTACCCCAGCTTCAGCAGGTCGTCGCCGTTCAGCTCTCCCTTCAGAGGCGCGAAGGAAAAGAGCTGAAGCGAGATCCAGCGCCGCGTCTGACGCCGTTTGACGGCGGCCATGCAGTACAGGAGCGCGACCGGGGAGTAGTTCTTCAGGAAGATGTAAACCTCGGAGTTTCTGAAGGTTTTTTTCGGGCCGAAAAATTGTTCGACGGGCGTCAAAGAGGAAAGACATAGGGTGAAAATTTCCCGTTCTTTGGGAGTGAAGTTCAAGCGGTCCATCACGGCCACGCGAATGTTCGTCGAGGACTCCGAGCAGATTGCCGCCATGTAGGTCAGCCATTCCATTCCTTTGAAAGAAATCTTTCCGGACTTCTTGACCCTGTACAATATTTTTTGCAGGTATCTCATTTTCTTGACGGCCGACGGCCCAAAATGAAGTCCCGGGAAGAGGGCCTCCCAGATACCCAGGTCCTGCATCCGCTCGAAAGTCTTTTTGGGTTGGCGCTCTTTGGCGTCGATCTCCACTTCCATCCGTACGCGGGGACTGGAGAGTTTTCCCAAAAGCCCTCCCTTCACGGCGCTGCGGAGGAGGCGCAGGGTGTTGTCCTCGAAGCTCAAGCCCAATCGCTGTTCCAGGCGGACGCCCCTCAAAATGCGCGAAGGGTCCTCCACGAAGCTCAGGTTGTGCAGGACTCGCAGGATTCCTTCTTTCAAGTCCCTGCGGCCTCCGTAAAAGTCGATCAAAGTCCCCCAGTCGCCCTCGCTGAGAGATACGGCCATGGCGTTGACGCTGAAATCCCTTCGGGCCAGGTCTTGTTTCAACGAATCGCTGCTGACCTCCGGCATGGCGGCGGCGTACTCGTAAAACTCCCGGCGCGCCGTGGCGATGTCCACCTTGAGTCCGCCGGGAAACGTGATGGTCCCCGTCTTGTAGCGTCCGTGCAGGGTTCCGCGGCACCCCGGTTCATTCCAGTTCTGGACGAGGGTTTCCGCGTCCCCCTCGATGGAGATGTCCAGGTCGATGGTGTGTTCTCCCTTCAAAATGTCCCGGACCGCGCCGCCGACGATATAGGCTCTCATCTTCATCTTCTCCGCTTTTTCCCCGATACGCCGCAGCAGCCCGCGGACCTCCGGCGTAAAAGAATCCTCCAAAAGGTCCGTAATGTTCTCCATCCACAA
>JAISWV010000253.1 GCA_031270755.1 Synergistaceae bacterium | reverse complement strand
TGCTGCGAATGCCCATAGCCAACAAGTTCCCCCTTTGATATTCTTCATGTTCCAACTGTACATCCTTGTACATTCATAATATATCGATTTTATTTCAGCACAAACATGTGTGCTAGAGTAACATATTTTAAGATCGAAGGATAGCCTCTTTACTCAGTACTTTTTGTAGGTAACGCTCTTTATCTTTTCCTATCGTGTGTTTTCGCGCTGCGCCGCGGGAGCGCCGATGCCGCGTTCTTCGTCGCTTCCGGGGACGAGGGAGTCGCAGACGGCGGCGCAAATTCCCGCGACGGCCATCGGAGTTTTCAGAATGGCCCACGCCATGCCTCCCAAAGTCGCAAGAATTTCCCCTCTGGAGGGGTCTGTAAACACTTTCTGCACCGACTCCTGCCCGACCCAGTTCGGCAATCCCAGGGCCATCAAAAAAGCGAACCCGACGATAAGGACGTTACGCTGACTTCCCAGGTCGGCCCGGGTCAAGACCTGAATTCCCAGAGCTCCGATGGTTCCGAACAACGCGATATACGCTCCGCCGATAACGGGCGCGGGCATGGTCGCCACCAGAGCGCCGAACTTGCCCAACATGCTCATGCCGATGAGCAGCACCGCCCCCGTGCGGACGACGTTCCGGGAAGCCACGCCGGTAAGGCTGATCAGCCCGATGTTCTCGGTATAGGAGGTCGTTCCGATGGAGCCCAAAAGCCCCGAGATCACGCAATCGAATCCCTCCGCCCCGATGCCGCGGCTGATGACCTCAGGAGCGGGGTCGTCCAAGCCGGATGCGTACGAACAAGAATGATAGTCTCCTATGGACTCGATCATGACGGCGAAAAAGCCGGCTAAAAGAGCACCGACCGCGAGAAAGCTGAACTTTGGAGCTCCCCAGGGCATAAAAATATCCGTACGCCACACGGGCGCGCTCCATACGTTTTGAAAATCGACGAAGGCGGGATGGCCTGCCTCGACCCAACCTGCCCGAGAAGCCAGGACGCATATCAAATAAGAGGCCAGAATGGCGCATAGAATGGCAAAAATATTGACGATCTTGTTTTTCATCACCAGGCTGAAGACAAAAATCAACGCGACAACCAGCAGGGAAATCGGCCAAAACCGAGACGCGTTGTCGACGGCGACGGGCGCCAGAGAAAAACCGATCGCCATGATGGTTGGCCCGATGACCACCGGCGTGATGACTTTGCGGATTATGCCCACCAACCCGGTATAACCCAAAACGGAAAGCACGATCCCCCCTACGATCAAACCACCGCCCACGTACTGCATGACGGTCTCGGGGCCGGACGCGCTGTAAGCTCCGATGACCGTCATGATGGGAGGAATGAAACTGAAGCTGGACCCCTGTACGATGGGCAGCCCCGTGCCCAGTTTCGGATGGGTCTGGATCAGCGTCGCGACACCCATGCCGAAGTACACGCATCCGATGAACTTGGCGAGCTGTTCCGGGCTCATTCCCATCGCCGGGCCAAAGATCAGAGGCACCAGCGTCGTCGCGCCGAAAAGCGTTAGAACGTGCTGCGCTCCCGCAAGGACCATAATCGGAAACGGCGGAGTGTCGTTCATGCCGTAGATAATTTGTTTCTTTGCCATAAAAATTCCTCCATCGTCCAAATCTCAAAAATAAAAAATTAAAAAAATATTCCGGACCTGTTTCCTTCGGTACAAAAAAATCCCTAAGGTGTTGTACGCCGCACAATCCTTAGGAATCTTTCTTTTACATACTCGCTTTCCATTTTGATTTCACTTTCGCGACCGGGGAATCATTTATTTTCTTCATTTCATTATCTTTCTTTCTTTTCTAATGAAGAAAAGCCGCAAATGCTCCGGCCCTATCAGGTATTTCACCGTAAGGAAGGCGAGCGGTCGTTTTCTATTGTCTTGGAGGAACAATGAAAGCCCCGTGGAAACCGGGTTGGCTCATTCGAGTCGCCAACGCCAGCGCATCTTCCCGAGTGGGACCGGCTTGAATCAAAACTCGGTGTAAATTTTTACCCGCAACTACTGTGGCCTTGTAGCCTGCTTTGGTCACTTGCTGAGACACGGCACTTGCCGCGGCTTGGGTGGAAAAAGCTCCTACTTGCACCATCCATGAGGGCTTCGCCGCTGCCGGGTCCGGTTTAGGCTCGGCCGCGGGCAACGGCTGTTTTTCCGGAGCAACGTTCACCACCGGCGGTTTAGGTTGTACAGGGAGCTTCGGGACGATCACCGTAACCTCCTGCGGCGTAACCGGAGGAGACGGAGGGGATGGAGTCTTGCTGTCGTACGGCACCGCCAATATATCCAACCCTGTCCCCAGCGGCCGGCGCTCTTCTTTGTTCACAGGAACGGACGATACTACAACAGATGAAGGCGCTTCGCCGGGAGTTTCGGCAGATGCCCTCCTCTCCAGCGGCGGCGTCTCTTTTTGCCTATCGACGACCTCTTCCGCTTGAGCAGGCTTTCCTCCCTGGGAAACCCGGGAGGGTTCTTCTATTCTCGGCAAGGGCGTCTGTCCTTCTTCCGCGCCGGAAAAGAAAAAAAACTTTCCCGCAACCACAAGAAGCACGATGGCAATGATACCCACCAAGGGAAGCATAATGTCTCCGAAAGATACAACGGACCCCTTCGTTTTGAAACGCCTGGTCTCTCTCAATGGCAACCCGCTAAGCCCCCCTTCGTAAAAAATCTTTCTCTATTGTACTCCTTGATTTCCGATTTTCTATTTCTGTTTTTTCCTAAAAATAGCGGGCGTGTCGTAAGTAGTTTTAGGCATCCCCGTGAACATGTCCTCACCGCTGTCTGAAGCCTGAAAATCCACTTCGTCAAACGACAAAGTGTTGGATCTCACCTTCAAAGAAGGAGGTTTTTTGGGCAGCTCTTCTTTGGACCGCGGCGAAGGGCGGTCGGTAGACTCGGAAAAACCTGTGGCGATCACGGTGATGCGTATCGTGTTCCCAGCTTCTTCGTTGATGGTATGACCCCATATAACTTGCGCGTCCTCGTGCGCGGTTTCGTTGATGATATCCGCCGCCTTGGTTATCTCGAAGAGCGCCACGTCCGGGCCCGCCTCGATATTGAAGAGAATTCCCTTGGCTCCTTTCAGGGGTAAAGACATGAGCGGGGACTTGATCGCGGCTTTGGCCGCCAGTTCGGCTCTGTTGTCTCCTTCTCCGACGCCGATGCCCATGATTGCGGAGCCCGCGTTTCTCATGATCGTTCTCACGTCCGCGAAGTCCACGTTGATGGTACCCGGCTTCAAGATAAGGTCCGTGACGCCCTGCACCGCTTGCCTCAGCACTTCGTTGGCCATTTTGTAGGCGTCCGTGCCTTTCGTCTTGTCGTCCACCATAGTGAGAAGCCTATCGTTTTCCACCACCAAAAGGGCGTCCACTTTTTCCTTGAGCTTGACGATACCTTCCCGCGCGACCTTAGCTCGCATTTTCATCTCGAAACTGAACGGCGTCGTCACCACTCCCACCACCAGGACACCCATCTCCTTGGCCACTTCCGCGATAATGGGGGCGGCTCCGGTCCCGGTCCCTCCTCCCATGCCCGCGGTCACAAACACCATATCGGCGCCGTTGATATACTCACGTATCCGATCTATGGATTCTTTGGCGGCGTCCATTCCTACTTGGGGGTCGGCGCCAGCTCCCAGACCTTTCGTGAGTTTTTCCCCCAGAATAATTTTATGCGGAGCTTTGTTCATACCGAGCGCCCTGGAATCCGTATTGGCCGCAACGAACTCGACGCCTTCGACTCCGCTGTCGATAATATGGTTGAGAGCATTGCCGCCGCCGCCGCCCACTCCGATAACCAGAATATGCTCCCGCTGTTTCATCGTTTCAGGAAGATGAAAAACCTGATTCTGTTCCATATGTATGCCCTCCCGACCGTTAGACCGCAACATCTATTAAAAGAGTTCTCTCAAGGACTCTTTGATTCTTTCCAGTATATTTTTCACTCCTTGACCGTTTCGCTGCGGCTCGGGATATTCCCTCGGGCCGTTCGAATGCCCGCCGCGAACGCCGCGTCTTCCGCGCCACAAAGAAACGGGCGGGTCGATGAAACGATACGGGTTGCGTTCCTTGTTCAGCATATAGCGTATCGTTCCCGTCGCGTTGATATAACTGGTATCGTCGCGCCCCGGAGGCATTTGATGATAAGAATCCCTGGGGTCCGCGACTCGAACCGGCATTTTAAAAATATCCGAAAGCAAATCTTCGATACCTGGGGTCTTCGCGACGCCGCCCGATAGAATGAAGCCTCCGGGAAACAATTTTGGGTCATGTTCAGGGATCAAGGGTACCACGTGTTCGGTAAAAAGTTCCTCCAACCGGCAGCCGATTATCTCAAGGGCCGTGTTGGGATCTATGGTTCTTTGCTGCTGTCCTTTGGATTCCAGCTTTATGGGGTCGTCGTTTTGGGCGACGAAAAGACGCTTTTTCAGCTCTTCCGCTTTGTTCAAGGGCAGGCGCAGCACGCTCGCCAGATCGTTGGTGATGTGGTCTCCTCCAATAGGGACAATTCCCACTTTTACAGGGCGTCCATCCCTGTAAAACGTAAGTCCCGTCGTTCCCCCGCCTATGCAGAGCGATATGGCGCCGATGCGCATCTCTTCGTCGGTCAAAGCCCCCAGCGCCGAGGTGATGGGCTTGATCACCAAGCCTTCCACCTCCATGCCGGAGGCTTCCACGCAATTCACCACGTTGTGCACATAAGGCATGGGAACGGTAATGGTCTGCAGTTCCATTTCCAGGCGCATTCCCGTCATTCCTAAAGGATCGTCGATACCGAAATTTCCGTCGATGGAATATCGAACGGGAATCGTGTGAAGAGCGACTTTGTTCGCGGGTATGGAAAGCTCCGTCTGAGCGGCTTCGATAACGCGCTCGACATCTCCGACTTCGACGGGACGCGCCCTGAGCCCAAGAGACACCATACCTTTCGACATCACGCTGTTGACGTCGACTGCATTGAAAGAAACCATCGCCTGATTCAGTTTGAAACCCACCATATTTTCCGCGTCTTTGACCGCATTCCGGACGGACCGCACCGCCTGCTCCAAGTTCACGATCAGTCCTTTACGGATACCCAACGAAGGAGTGGATCCTATGCCGATAATTTGGACTGTTTCGCGCGAACGAGGATCCCTCTCCGCTACGATCACGGCGATCTTGGTGGTACCGACGCCAAGTCCTATTAAGGTGTCCGGTTCCCTGAGCAATTTATTTCGAACTCCCTTCTCCTGCGCTCAAAGACAATTTTCTCACGATGATCTTATCTTCATAGGTAGCGTCAATCAAATGATTGCCCCCCTCTTTCCGAAGATTTTCCAGAATGAGACCCAGCGCGATGTCGAGCTCTCGTCCTCTGTATTTGTCTTTTTGAAGCAAGATCATCAATTCTTGTCCTCCGCGAACAAAACGCAGTTTAAAAAGATCGGCGCCAGCCCTGCGATCTAAGACAATCTCTTCTATGTTTTCAAACCAGGATTCGTTTCCGAACCCCGTCAAAAAATCTTCAATCGCCTCCACCGAAAAAAGCGAAGGAAAAACCCCTTGCGGCAAAGATACGTCTCCGCTGGATTCGCCGGACAAAAATGGCACCCGCCACAGAGGTTTTCGAGGAAGTTCCAATCCTCCCACTTCAAGGCTTCTCTCGGCGACATTCCACATACGGCCTTCCTGGGATATGCACCACACCTGTTTTCTCCACTCGACAAGCACCCGCGGCGAAAGCAGCTTTATATCCGTGGTAAACTTCCCCACCCCCGTCATACGAGTATATACGAGAACGGGAAGAGTGCGCTCCAAAAAAGCCCCTATCGCCTGCGACCTGCGTAAAAACAACGGCCAAAAACGCAGGCACCGGGAAGGAAAGATATCCCAAAATCGTTTTTCCAAAACCGGATCCGCGGCCTTTATCGTGACCCCCCTCATCGACATCCATATATAACGTTCTTCCAAACGCCATAGTCCTCCCAGCGCCATCGAACACAATATGATCTTAGACCATCGACGCCTCTTGAAAGCCATAAAAATACTCGTTATACCGAAAGAAAAAGTTCGATCAATTCCCGCAACCCATTCTCGTTCAATTCTTATGAACCTCTTACAAGCCCGTCTCGAAACCCAGCAATTTTACTTCGGGCTCGAGACGTACCCCCGTCTTTTGAAATACTATATCACGACATGATTCCATTAGTCTAAAAATATCGGCCCCCGTAGCGTTGTTTCCATTGAGCACAAAATTCGCGTGAAGCTCGGAGACAACGGCGCCGCCCACACACAGTCCTTTGCATCCGGATACGTCCAAAAGCCGGCCCGCGCTGTCCCCTGGAGGATTTTTAAAAGCGCACCCCGCGCTTTTTGCGTCACGGGGCTGACTGCTCCGCGTTCGACGAAAAAGCTCGATCTTTCGTTCGATTTCAAAAGGAGATCCTCTTCGAAATTTCATCTTACAACTTGCCAAAAAACGAACGGGAGGAAAAGAGGAAAATAGCGAAAAATGACGGTATGAATAACCGAATTCTCCGCGTCCCCATTTTCGAACATCGCCGCGTTCTTCAACCGTCGTCACCTCTTCCAGAAGATCTCCCACGCTTTCGCCCCCGGTCCCCGCGTTGCCCGCGACAGCTCCGCCCACCGTCCCGGGAATGCCATACGCAAACTCCGCCCCCGTGAATCCCTCTTTCGACGTATAAGAAACTACTCGAGGCAGCAGGCAGCCCGTCTCGGCCTCCAGCACAGCGTTCGTTCCATCGATATCCCATCTCCAGCCCTTCAAGCGCCGGGTCGAAAGAACGACTCCCTCCAGGTCTCCGTCCGCAAAAACCACGTTGGTCCCCCCACCCAAAATGTACAAAGGAAAATTTTCCCCGCTTCGTATCCGAAACAGCTCGGAGATGTCACGGAGTTCCGTCGGCTCCACAAACAACTCACCTCGTCCTCCGGCACCCAGCGCGGACAAAGGAGCCAGTTCTTTTCCCTCTTCCAGCAACGAACACTTCAAATTGTTCTTGAGATCCGTTTTCCACATGACGTCGCTTCCAGGTTTATATCCTGCCCCCGTCGTCCAATTCAGTTGAATTATAATCTACGGAGGACCTTTGAGGAAGCCGAGAGCCCCTTTTCAAGTAGGTTTCGCCCAAATGGGCGATACTGCCCGCCCCCAGCGTTATGAGAATATCGCCCCGGCCCAAAAGAGAATCCAGCTTCGAAAGAGCGTCGTCTTCGTCGCGGCAGAATACGGAAGGATGCCCGTCGGCGTTCATAATATCGAAGATGGCCTCCGACGTAATTTCCTGCGAGTTTTCTCCCGCGGCGTAAATGGGCAGCAACAACGCGGCGTCCGCTGCTTCCAGAGCAAACGCGATTTCGCGGTAAAAGGCGGAAGTTCGCGTGTAGCGGTGGGGCTGAAAAACCGCCACGAGCCTCTGCCCCGGGTAGACATCCCGCATTGCGGAAAGCGACGCCATGATTTCCGTGGGATGATGGGCGTAGTCGTCGATCACCTGAACCCCATCCCTCTCTCCCAATTTTTCGAGCCTGTGTCTGGCGCCTCGAAATCCATGCAGCGTCGCTGCCGCCGTTTCGAAAGGAACGCCCAATGACGAAGCGGCCGCGCAGGCCACAAGCGCATTCATGATATTATGGTCCCCGGAAACGTTCAAATCCACCCTTCCCAAAGTTTCTCCGCCGCGGCTCAGGGAAAAGACGACCCCGCCGCCCGCCTTGCGCGCCACGTCAAAAGCGCCCCAATTCCAGCTTTTCCCCCAGCCGCAGGTCACGAGCCCGGGATCGTTCCGCAGTTCTCCCATCAGCGACTGAACCCCTTCGTCCTCCGCGCACACCACCACGGGAGTGCCGGGCTTCCTTGCTTTGACGAAGCGGATAAACGCCGAAACCACATCTTCTCTCGTATGAAAATAATTGACGTGGTCCCAGTCGACGTTTGTCACCACCGTCACAGCCGGGTTGAAAAATTCGAAGGATCCGTCGCTTTCATCTATCTCCGCCACGAAAAAGTCGCTTTCACCCACCCGGGCGTTCACTCCGATATCGCAGACCTCCGCGCCCACCGCCAGAGTGGGCGAGTATCCCGCACTCTCCAAAATCAGGCCGATCATGGACGAAGTGGTGGTTTTTCCGTGAGTCCCCGCTATGCCGATTCCCCGAGATGCGTTGAAGAGCCAGCTCAACACCAGCCCCCGGGTCACCGTCGGGATTCCCCGTGCCCTCGCCGCCAGAAGCTCTTCGTGATTGGAATCCACAGCGCCGCTGTAAACCACCAGCTGGGGAGAAAATTTTCCTATATGCGAAGGGGAATGCCCCACAATACAGGGGATGCCCAATTCTTCGAGCTTGACGGTGTAATCGCTCCGAGCGAGGTCGCAGCCCTCCACCGCAAACCCCCTTCCGCCCAACAGCAAAGCCAAGGCGCTCATACCCCCTCCGCCGATGCCCATAAGGTGGACACGTTCGATGCCTTCAAACTCGTCGGGAACTTTCACTTAAAAATTTCCTCCATAAACTTCCTCAAACTTCCTCAAACTTCCTCCATAAATCTGCTGACGTATCGGCATTATATTCCACATATCAGACAGCTTTTACGACCTTTCGCACGGCTCGCATAAAATTCCGCACTCTCTTTGTCCGAAACGCCACAAAGCCGAAGACGCGGCGGTAGGTTCGCTTTTACACCCGGCTTCGCCCCTTGTGCCGCGGGCGCGCGTTACAAATTCTAAAAAAGTTTCTTTTAGAATTTTTTCTCCGGCGCCGGCGTTCTCGTCTTCTTTCCATACCGCGCTGCCCGTCAAAGCGGCGAAGCACCTGGCGTTGGCCTCTTGGTGCCCGTCCGCGGCCAGACTCCACGGAACGGGCAAAGCCGGTATTCCATAAATTGCTATTTCGGCCAGAGTGGAGGCCCCCGCCCTGCAGACCACGGCGTCGCACAAGGAGTAAAACGGATCCATGTCCCATCGCCGGCCGACAAAAAAAACTCCTTTCCCGAAAGATGCGGCGGGAGTGTCGCTCAACACGACGAAGATGATTTTTTCTCCGTTTTCTCCATTTTTTTCAATGAAATCGATTCCATTGCCCCCCGCGTCAGCCGAGTTTTCGGATATTTTCTCGATCAAGGCCGACAACGACGCGCTGCTGAGCGAGCCGCCGATGACGCCCATGACAAAGTCCCCGTCCTCAACATCGACCTCCAAAGCGGAAGCCGCCTCTTTCCGAGAGATTCTCTTCAGCGGGCGGACGGGAATGCCCACGGGGGTAAAAGCGCGCACTCCCCGGCACTCGTTCCAGCCCGAGGCGATCGGCACACCCAGGCGTGCAGCCAAGCGCGTGACCTTTCCGGCGCCGGCATTTTGTTCGTGGGCGACCGCGCACACCCCGAGAAGGCGGCACCACAGAAGAGGAATCAAGGAAACGTAGCCACCAAAGAGAAAACATATGTCCGGCCGCTCTCGCATCAAGAAGTGACCGGCTTGGAAAAAAGACCACAGGAGCTCCATCCATCGCCGGAAACTTCGTGCAACGGAGGGACTCCCCAGGGGAGATCCCGATAAAGACAGCCTTCGGGGCCGAACGCCCTGCGACGCGTAAATCTCGACTTCTAAAGGCCGGCTGCCGGAAAGGTAAAAAACGCTCTCCGCTTCTTTCCGATCCAATAGCCAACGGCCAAAGGCCAGGGCGGGAAAAATATGCCCTCCCGTTCCTCCCGCGACGATCAGAATTTTCCGCCCCGCAGCCGACATTTCCGCCCGGCACCGTGTCAAGCCCGAAGGCCGCCCGGCAAATTTCGGTTTCGAAGGGCCAATTCTTTTTCGATGCGCATCAAAACGCCGACCTTCACCCACATAAAGACGAGGGCCGTTCCCCCCGAACTCAGGAAAGGCAAGGGAATCCCGGTAAGCGGCATCAACTTCATGACGCCTCCAAAATTGACGAACATCGGAAACAAAATGGAAACCGTCACCCCCCATATCAAAATGGAAATGTAAAGATCATCGCTGCGCCTATAAATCGAATACGACTTGACGGTCCAGATGGCGTAGAGCGTCACGACGAAAAGCGTGCCCATCAAGCCGAACTCCTCCCCAATGGCGGGGAAAATGTAATCCGTATGAGCCGCCGGCAGGTAGTTCGACTTTTGCAGCCCTTTCCCGACGCCTACACCCAAAATTCCCCCATTGCTGAAGGCAACCAATCCCTGAATGATTTGGAACCCCCTGTCCAGAGGGTCCTCCCAAGGGTCGATAAAAGCCAGAAGACGCCTTATACGATAAGGTTCCATGTAAATCATTCCGATAAAAGCCGCTCCCAAAAACAACGCCCCCACAAGAGGATATTTCCAGCCCTTGGCCACCACATGCATCGACATGCAGATGCCGAAAACGAGGATAATCCCTCCCATGTTGGGCTGCAAAAAAAGAGGGAACGCCGAGATCATCGCCAGAGAAAAAGACGGCCTGCAAAAGCATTGAAGCCCTTCCCGCCTGGAGGCCGCCAAACGGTCGGCCAAAAACAAGGGGACGGCCAAAGTCAAGATCTCCAGCGGCTGAAATTGTATCCCGAGATTCAGCCATCTGCGGGCGCCTCCGACTCTGACGCCGATCCCGGGAATCAAGGTCCCGAAAACCATCAGCACGGAGACGATCCACAAAAGCCAGCTGGAGCGGCGGACCACGGAAAGAGGCGTGAGATAACAACAACACATGAGCAAAAGCCCCAGCCCCAAATACACAAATTGCCTGGAGGCCAGCCAATAGGGCGAACTTCCGTCCGGATTGCTTCTGGACGTCAGGGAGGCGATCATGACGATGCCGCAGCAACTCAGAACCAAAGGGATGACCCATAAAGCCCACGTGTTGTTGTACGCGGTTTCTCCTTCCCGTTCCGGTGACGCATCCAGCAGCGGTTTTTTCTTTTCGCGTTTGCGTTTGCCTCTGCTTCCGCCATTCCAGACTTCGAGCTTCGTCTCAGCTCTCCAAACTTCGGACGACGGCACGGAAGTGCTCTCCTCTCTGCTTGTAATTTTCGTACATGTCCCAGCTCGTGCAGGCGGGAGAAAGCAAAACGACCATTCCCGGGCGGGCGAGTTTGCGCGCCAAAGACACGGCCTCTTCCATATCGGCGGCTCGGTATGAATTTGCGAACCCCGCTTTCTTCAAGGCAATTTCGATGCGGTCTTTTTCCGCTCCAATCAGCACAGCGGCTTCGGCTTTTTTCATAACCGCCTCCGCCAAGGCCCCATAATCTTCGCCCTTGCCTTTGCCTCCCAGAATGGCGATCTTGCGTCCCTCGACAGACGTCAGCGCCGTGACGGACGCCGCGACGTTGGTCCCTTTCGAATCGTCCACGTAAGCCACCCCGTCCAGGGCCGCAACCAGCTCGCAGCGGTGCGGCAGGGGCTTGAAGCCGGCGAAAATCTCCCGCTCGTCGCGTACCTCGACACCCAGCAGATGCGCCGCCGCGAGAGCCATCGCGGCATTTTCCAAGTTATGCCGCCCCAGGAGCGTCGTGTCTTCATATCTGAAAAGGGGACGCTCTCCCCCTCCCTCTTTTCCTCTCTCTTTTCCTCCGAGGCGCAGCGAGGCCCGGTCCTTCCCCATAAAAATATGTCCCGCGGTCTTGTTTTCCGGCTGCTCGCTCCAGCTCAAGACCACCGTCTTGTCGAGCTTCTCCACATGAAGGGCCTTGCAGTCTCGGTCCTGTACGATACTCCATCCCTCGGGGCCTTGAAGAGAAAGCAATTTTGCCTTGGCCGCGATGTAGTTCTCATAGCTCCCATGCCAGTCGATATGGTCCGGGGCCAAATTCGTGACGACACCGACGGCGCTTTTCAAGTTGTGAGCCCAATGGAGCTGAAAGCTGCTGAGCTCCAGCACCACGTAGTCGAAACCCTCCCCCGTAAAAAGCGAAGCGGCTTCGCCGATGTTGCCGCCCACTCCGGTCTTGTATCCCATCTTTTGGAATATATGCCCGGAAAGCGAGGTGGATGTGCTTTTCCCGTTGCTCCCCGTGATGCCGACGATACGTCCCTCGATTCGGGGAACCACGAAATCCAACTCTCCCATGACAGGCACCCCGCGCCGCGCCGCCTCCTGAACGCAAAACGCGTGGGGAGGAATACCCGAGCTGAGCAGCAGCGTGTCGGCTTCAAAAGCGCGGCTGCTGTGCCCTCCCAGCTCCCATTCGACGTCCGCGTTTTTCAAGCGATCGAGGGTATCGCCGGCCAAAGTGTCCCGTTCTTCCGACAGAAAGACCTCCGCGCCCAATTCCCGCGCCAGAAGGGCTAAAGCGGTCCCGCTCACTCCCCCTCCGATTACCGTGATTCGCTTGGAACTCCAGTCTTTTATATCCATAAGAGCGCTCACCTACCCAAGACCCAGAATCTGGACGCACAAAGCCCCAAAGAAGGCGGCGCCTACGGCGTGAACGACCAAAAACCGAAAAGTCACCGTCGTCTCGTCCCAGCCTGCGCGCTGAAAATGATGGTGCAATGGAGCCATCCTGAAGATCTTTCTTTTCAATTTTCGGATCGCGGCAATCTGTACCGCGGAGGAAAGCAATTCGACCCCAAACAAAAAACCGGCGGGAACCAGCGCTCCCACCGCGCCGCCGTGCACGCACAAAGCGACGAGAGCGCCTCCGAGAAAATGCGACCCTGTATCGCCCATAAAGATACGCGCCGGGCGCACGTTATAGAGCAAAAAACTCGCCGTCGAGCCCAAGAGAACGGCGAAAGCCACGGACAAAAAAACCGAGTACGTCAAAAGGGCCGCCAAAACGCTCAGAGAAATCATGAAAGCCCCTCCCGCCAAGCCATCCAGGCCGTCCGTCACGTTAACCGCGTTCATCATCCCCACCGCGGCCAGCACCGTTACGGGAACGGTGACCCAAAACGGGCAATGAAGCCCCGGCCATAAAACGAGGCCTTTTTGCAGCGACGCCCATACGACCCAAAGAAAAGCGATTGCGATTTGAATCGTCAGTTTACGGAGACTGGTCAAACCCTCGCTGGATTTGCTGCCGATCTTGAGCCAGTCGTCCGCGAAGCCGGCAAGGGCACAGGCCGCCGGCAAACTCCAAAAAAGAAGGGCCTCGGCGTCGAATTGCGCTCCCAAAGCGGCCAGGGCCGACACGACGAAAACGACTCCGCCCATTGTCGGAGTGGAGCTTTTAACCTCTACGTCGATGCCGATTCCATAGCTCTTTTGAACCTGAGTCACATGCAAACGACGCTGCACCCAGATCAAAAAATACTGCAGCGCGGAACCTCCGGCAAAGCTCAAAGCCCCGGCGACAAGCGCGTATTTCATGTCAACCATCGCTTCCTTCATTGATATTTCCATCTCATCGATATTTCCATCTCATCGCGCCAGCCGTATCCACTCTTCCACGGCCTCCGCGTCGCTGTAAGGGATTTTTCGATCCTTGATCGTCAAAAATTTTTCCGGCCCCTTGCCCGAGATCACCAAAACGTCATTGGGCCCTGCAATACAAAGCGCTGTGGAAATCGCTTCTTTCCTGTCCAAAATGACCTGATACCGGATTTCCCTGCCTTTTTCCCTGTTTTGACCTTCGATCCCCTGCACGATGCCGTCGGCGATCAGAGCGGGATCCTCGTCCCGCGGATTGTCCATGGTGACGAGAATCAAATCGGCCAACGACGCGGCCACGGCGCCCAAAGCCGGGCGGTTGGACGGGTAACGCCCTCCCCCGTGCCCGAAAATGGAAATCAGCTTTCCCGTGCAAAAGCCCCGCGTCACCGACAAAATATTACGGAGCGCCTCGGGGGTGTGGGCGAAATCGATGACACAACAAGCCCCGTTCGGTATCCTATGTTTTTCCAATCTCCCGGGAACCTGGGGAATCTCCGCTATGCCCTTCGCGATGACGGCGTCGTCGAATCGGCCCCTCAGCGCGGTGACCGCCGCGAGTACGTTGGTCACGTTGAAGTCCCCTACGAGAGGGCTTTTCAGCGGCAGCGGGGGCATATGGGCTCCGCCCGTGTCAATTACAAAAGAAGAGCCATCCATGCCGAGGTCGATATTCGAAACGTCGGAGAGACGGAAGCCCCTGGCCGGAAATTCTTCCAGCAAACGAGTTCCGTAAGGGTCGTCCGCGTTGATTGCCGCGACCCGGCCTTCTTTGGAATATTTCGTGAATAGGAGGCGTTTTGCCTGAAAATAGTTTTCCATATTTTTATGAAAATCCAGATGCTCGGGATTGAGGTTGGTAAAAACCGCCACGTCGAAGCGACAGCCGTCCAGGCGCCCATTCTGGAGGCCGTGTGACGATGTTTCCATGACACAAGCTCCGCACTTGTTTTTCACCATCGCCGCCAGATACCTCTGAATGTCGCAGCTTTCAGGCGTCGTTCTCTCCGCGTCGCGCTCCCGGACTCCGTCGTTTTCGACGATGGTCCCCAGGAGGCCGCTCTTGATTCCCGCCGCCTGGAGAATGCTGCGCAATATGTACGTCGTGGTGCTTTTGCCGTTGGTCCCCGTCACTCCAATCATCAAGAGCTTGGAAGCCGGCTCTCCGTATACGAGAGAGGCCAGTTCCCCCATGACCTCTCGTGTGGATTCGACGAAAAGAACGGGGAGCTCCGTTCTCACAGGGCGTTCGCACACGAGTGCCACAGCTCCGGCCGACTCCGCGACGGAGGCGTATTCGTGACCGTCGCTTTTTTCTCCGCCGATACAGCAAAAAATCGCGCCGGGCAGAACCTTGCGGCTGTCGGAGACGACGTCGGAAACCGCGAGGTTCCCCCCCGTGCCGTCAAAGGCAAGCGCAAATCCTTTTTCTTTCAAAGCTCGAACGATTGCCGCCAATTTCACGAGATCCCCTCCCCGCTGGACTCGAAAACCTCCAAATCCGCCATGCCTTCGACAATTTTTTTGAACACCGGGCCGACCACGTCGCCTCCGTAATATTTCCCGCCGCCGGGTTCGCCGATAACGATCAACATTAAGTACTGCGGGTCGCTGTAGGGCCAGAACCCCACGAAAGAGGAGACATAGCGCCCCTTGGAGTACGTGCCCTTCTCGGCGACCTGCGCCGTGCCCGTTTTGGCGGCGATTTCTGTGACGGAGGTGTTCGCCTGCCGTCCCGTTCCGGAAAGTACGGTATCTCTCATCACTTTACGCAGCCATTGGCTGGTTTCAGGGGTCAGGACCTCGCGGATCACGTTTTTACTTCCTCGATAAACGGTGTTACCCGAGGAATCCTGGGCATCTTGCACAATGTACGGGCTCAAAAGTTTGCCTCCGTTGACGATAGCCGCCACGGCCGTGATCAGCTGCAGGGGTGTCATGGCCAGCCCTTGGCCGATGGAGATGTTCGCGGGCACCACTCCTCTCCATTCTCCCGGAGAGGCAAGGATGCCCTTTTCCGTCCCCCGCAGCTCGATCTCGCTGAGCTTGGCGAACCCCCAATCGAGAAGAGTGCGGTACATATCGAGAGGCTTGGCTCGTATCCCAATCTGAGCCATGCCCACGTTCGAGGATTTTATGAGGACGTCGGCTGTGGAGAGATTCCCCATAGCCTTTTGATAGGCTTCCGATATGTCTTTGTCGGCAATTTTCAGCCGCGCCGGGCAGTTGAAGGTCTCGTTCGTGCGCACCAGGCCGCTTTCGAGGGCGATGCCCATAAAGACGGGTTTGAAAGTCGAGCCGGGCTCATAAGCCCTTCCGGTCGCGTTATTGATGATATTTTGAGAGTTGACGAGCTCCTCCCGGTTGTTGGGGTTGAAAGTGGGCCAGCTTGCCATGGAGAGCACGGCCCCCGTTCCGGGGTTCATACATATGGCGGCTCCCCATTTCGCTTTATGCCCGGACGCCGCTTCGTTCAGGTATTTTTCTATAATATACTGAATCCTTACGTCCACAGTGAGAGTGATCGAGGAGATATTGGCCCCTCGGTTGTAGGCTTCCTGTCCGCCTATGACCAAGGAACGCCCCCCCGACTGGCGAATCATGACCTTGTACCCTTGAGAATTGTAAAGCGTGGAATCCCACGCCAGTTCGATGCCCGCTTGCCCGTTGCCGTCGATATCGCAAAAACCCAGCACATGAGACAAAAGAGTTCCGTTGGGGTACTCCCTTTTCTTTTCTTTTTCCTCATAAAGTCCTTTGAGGTTCAGCATCCGAATTTTTTGGGCCGTTTCGGGCGATACTATACGTACCAGACTCGCATAACTGCCTTCCAGCGGTTCCGATATTTTCTTGAGAACGCTTTCCGGGATCAGCCCCTTCAGCGCGGAGGCGTCCGAAGGGGACCACCGTTTAGGGTTGATGGAAAAACTGGGCGCGGAAACGGATAAGGCAAGAATGTTGCCTTTGTTGTCTTGAATGAATCCTCGGTCGTATTTGACGGGAGTACGGCTCCAGTACTGATTCTGCGCCTGAGAAAGCACGCGGGGATCCGGAAAACAATGATATTCCACCAGCTTCCAAATCACGAAGCCGAAAAGGGCGACAAAAAAAAGCCAAGGACTGAAAAAATAACGTCTCGACGCCATCGTTGTTTTGATTCGGGTAAAAGAGCCGCCGACAGATTCAGTTCACGGAGAACCCTAAAAGCGAGAACACGTTGGAACGCCATCCTTTCCGCGACTCCGGAGAAGAAACGGCGGCGGAACGAACCGCGGGGACGTGAACCATTTCCACCTGTTTGACTTTATCCATGCCCAATACGTCTTTACAATAGCTGTATATCTTGATGGGCGAAGCCAGCCCCGAGAAAACCTGCTTGAGTTCGACCTCCTCCGCGGAATAACGTTCGATGCTCCGGTCAATGTCACTCAAAAGCTGTTCCAATCGAGAGACCTGCAACCGAAAAAAGCCCAAGATGACAACAGCCGTAAACAACACTACAGCCATAGTGAACAATTTCGACGAGAAAAGCCTTCTTTTGCGCATAATCATGATCTTTACCCCCCGCTTTGTTTCCCTTCACTTCGCTTTATCCCGCTTACCTCGCGTCTTCCCTCCGCTTTTTGCGGAGAACCGAAAGCTCCGGAGTTTCGCGCTGCGCGCCTTGAAATTTTTTTCTATTTCTCGGGGCTCGGCCAGCACAGGATGCTTGGTGAGCACGATCCCGATTTTCTCTTCCGTTTCCCACGTCCTGAAGGTATGCTTTACGATACGGTCCTCCAGCGAATGATATGAAACGACGATCACGATTGCCCCAGGCGATACAAATCGCTTGACCGACGCGAGCCCCGCCTCCAGTTCTTCGAGTTCTTCGTTGACGTAGATGCGAAGCGCCTGAAAGACGCGGCGCGCGGGATGCGTGCCCATTTTCCTCTGTACCGGCGCAGGCAAAAGATCTCGTATAAGGGTCACCAGTTCGCCCGTCGTTTTCAACGAGCCTCCTTTTTTCCGGGTTTCTTCTATCTTTGCCGCAATCTGACGCGCATAGCGCTCTTCTCCGTACCTCCAGAAAATCTTTGCCAGTTCCTCCGCGGAAAGCCTCTGTAAAACTTCCGCCGCGGTTTCGGCCGCTCCGTCGGGGTTCATTCTCATATCCAGCGGACCGTCGTTCTGGAAAGAAAACCCCCGGTCCGCTTCCGTCAGCTGCATGTTGGATACGCCCAAATCGAAAACGAAGGCGTCGAAGGGCGCAAAATCCGTCAACACCTCTCCCATGCCGCCGAAGTTCTTATGCAGCGCATGGAAGCGCGCCGCGTACTCCGCAAGCCGAGCCCGCGACCGGACAATTGCGGAGAGGTCTCTGTCCAACCCGTAGACCTTCGCCTCCGGAAAAGCGCGCAAAATTTCCCGGGAATATCCTCCCAAACCCAGCGTGCAGTCGACGACCTTCTTCGATCTTTCCATCCCGTTCAAGCGCAGCAGCTCCATCACTTCAGTCAACAGCACCGGCTCGTGTTCCGCTCCCATCGCCGCCTCGACTGTCATCTCAAAAACCCGCGTTCTTCGCCAGCTTGGGCAAATTCTCCAGGCCGGCTTTCCATTTGGCCGCCCAAAGTTCTTTATCCCAAATTTCCACGTGATCACGGACGCCGTTGACAACCACTCCTTGAGTCAATTGGGCGTACTCCCGAAGCACCTGAGGCAGCAAAACCCTCCCCATGCCGTCTATGAAAATCTCATGGGCGCTGCCCAGCATGATGCGCACAAAATCCCTGTTTTCGTCGTTGGAGTATAAGGGCATGTTTCTGATTTTTTCCGAGAAATTCTCCCATTCCGTTTGAGAGTAAAGGGAAACGCAGTTTTCCAACCCAACGGCAGCCACGACGACATCGCTGAGCTTCTCGCGGATCTTCGCGGGAAGAACAAGACGAGCTTTCGTGTCCAGCCGATGTTCGTACGTTCCCATCAACATGCTAAAATCTCCCACCTGATTACATCTCTATAACACTTTTTGACACTTTCCCCCACCTTACCACTCTCAGCCAATAATAAAAGAGGACATTAAGACCATTTGGAATAGTCTTAACGTCCTCTTTCAATATTGGTGAAGATATTCAAAAAAATGAGCAGTTCGTAAGCCGGGTTCTGTGTTCAGATAGCCATTTATCTCCGAAACGCCTCGCGGCGCTCCTCGAGCGACCGACCCAAGGGTCAGCGGGCAGCTTCCTCCCCCTCTATTCGATCTTGCTCCGGATGGGGTTTGCCAGACATGCGATTCACACCGCATTCGGTAGGCTCTTACCCTACCTTTTCACCCTTGCCCTTTA